>JBIIDF010000066.1:0-11360 GCA_044238535.1 Vicinamibacterales bacterium | reverse complement strand
TGGCGCGGCGCGGCGTGTCGCGTGAGCAGGCCTACGAGTGGGTGCAGCGTAACGCCATGCAGGCCTTCCACGAGCAGCGCGACTTCAAGGCCCTGCTGCTGGCCGATGCCGATATCATGGCGCAGCTGACGCCGGCAGATGTCGACAGCGCGTTTGACCTGGCGGTGCAGTTGCGGAATGTGGACGCCATCTTCAGCCGCGTCTTTACGGGGAGTCACTGAAATCATGCGAGCGCGTGTCTACGTCACCCTGAAACCGTCGGTGTTCGACCCCCAGGGGCGGGTCGTGGCCGACGCCCTCACCACGCTGGGCTATGACGATGTGCAGGATGTCCGTCAGGGCAAGTACTTCGACCTCGAAGTGCACGGCACCGACGCCGAGCAGGTGCGGGCCCGCGTGACCGAGATGGCCAGCCGCCTGCTGGCCAATCCCGTGATCGAGAGCTACCGCGTCGAGGTGCTTGCGTGACAGTCGCGGTCGTGGTGTTCCCGGGGTCGAACTCGGATGTCGATGCCCAGCACGCCGTGCGCGTCGCCGGAGCCGAGGCCACGCTGGTCTGGCACAAGGACACCGACCTCGGCGAGGCCCAGGCGGTCATTCTGCCTGGCGGATTTGCCCACGGCGATTATCTGCGCACGGGGGCGATCGCACGTTTTTCTCCGATCATGAGCGCCGTGCGCGCCTTCGCCGAACGCGGAGGCCCGGTGCTGGGCATCTGCAACGGGTTCCAGGTGCTGCTCGAGGCCGGGCTGCTGCCCGGCGCCATGGTGCGGAATCGCGATATCAAGTTCGTGTCGCGCCTGGTGCCCGTGCGCGTCGAACAGGCAGACACGCCCTGTACGGCCGGTTGTCGTCAGGGACAGGTGCTGCACCTGCCCATCGCGCACGGCGAAGGCAACTACACCGCTGACGCCGACACGATTGCGGCCCTCGAGGCGAACCGCCAGGTCATCTTCCGGTACGTGGATGCCGACGGCGAGGCGAGTGCGCCTGGCAACCCCAACGGGTCGGTCCACAACATCGCCGGCATCTGCAATGCGACCCGTAATGTCGTCGGGCTGATGCCCCATCCCGAGCGTGCCTGTGAAGCTGCACTGGGCAGCGCCGACGGCCTCGCCGTGCTGTCGTCGCTTGTCCATCATCTCGGGGCCTCTTCTTCACGGTAAGCCGACTCGCATGTCTGTCATCGACGCCGCCGTCCTCGAACGTCATGGGCTGAAGCCCGACGAATACGCGCGCATTCTTGAACTGATGGGCCGCGAGCCCAATCTGCTGGAGCTGGGCCTGTTCTCGGTCATGTGGTCCGAGCACTGCAGCTACAAGAGTTCCCGGGTGCATCTGAAGACCCTGCCGACCACCGGTCCACGTGTGGTGCAGGGCCCGGGCGAAAATGCCGGGGCGGTCGACATCGGCGACGGGCTCTGCGCGGTGTTCAAGATCGAGTCGCACAACCACCCATCGTTCATCGAACCCTACCAGGGGGCGGCGACAGGGGTGGGCGGCATCATCCGCGACATCTTCACCATGGGGGCCCGGCCCATCGGTCTGCTCAATGCCCTGCGGTTCGGTGCGCTCGACACCGCGCTGGCCCGGCGTATCTTTGAAGGGGTGGTCGCCGGAGTCGGCGGCTACGGCAACAGCATCGGCATTCCCACCATCGGTGGCGAAATTGTGTTCGATGCCGCCTATGCAGGGAATCCGCTGGTGAACGTGCTGTGCCTCGGCACGGCCCACCGACGCGACATCATCAAGGGGGCGGCTCGAGGCGCTGGCAACCCCGTGTTCTATGTGGGGGCACGGACCGGCCGCGACGGCATTCACGGCGCCACGATGGCGTCGGCCGAGTTTGACGAGTCCTCGGCCGAGAAGCGTCCGGCGGTGCAGGTGGGTGACCCGTTCATGGAGAAGCTCCTGATGGAAGCCTGCCTCGAGGTGATGCAGACCGGGGCACTCGTGGGCATTCAGGACATGGGGGCGGCTGGCCTCAGCTGCGCCACCTCGGAAATGGGGTCACGAGGCGGACACGGCATGGACGTCGATGTGATGCACGTGCCGCAGCGCGAATCCGGCATGACTCCGTACGAAATCATGCTGTCGGAGTCGCAGGAACGCATGCTCATGGTGGTGCACCGCGGCCGTGAGGCTGAGGTTGAGGCCATCTTCATGAAGTGGGACTTGCACGCCGTGCAGGTCGGGGTGGTCACCGAGGGCGACCGTCTGCGCATCTTCGACCACGGCACGCTGGTGGCCGACCTGCCAAACCGGGCGCTCACCGACGAGGCCCCGGTGTATCACCGACCCATGCAGCGGCCGTCGTGGCAGGACGAGGTACAGCAGCTCGACCTGTCGACGCTGACTCCGGCCCCGGCGGCGGCAGCGTTCGACACCCTGCTGGTCACGCCCACCATCGCCAGCAAACGCTGGGCGTATCAGCAGTATGACCACAGTGTGGGCACCAACACGATCGCGCAGCCAGGTCTGACCGCGGCCGTCGCGCGCGTGAAGGGTATCCCCGTGGGACTGGCCGTGTCGGTCGATGGCAATGGACGCTATGGCTATCTGAATCCACACAGGGGCGGCATGCTGGCCGTGGCCGAGGCCGCCCGCAACGTCGCGTGCACCGGTGCGACGCCCATCGGGGCGACCAACAACCTGAACTTCGGCAATCCCGAGCGCCCCGAAATCATGTGGCAATTCGGCGAGGCCGTGCGCGGCATCGGTGATGCCTGTCGCGCCCTCGAGGTGCCCATCACCGGTGGCAATGTCAGCCTCTACAACGAGACGGAAGGTCGGGCCATCTACCCGACGCCGGTCCTTGGGGTGCTGGGTCTGCTCGAACAGGCCGACCGGGTGTGCACCCGCACGTTCAAGCAGGCGGGCGATGTGGTGATGGTGCTCGGAGACAATCTGGCCGAACTGGGCGGGAGCGAATATCTGGCCCAGATGCACGGTCTGGTTCGGGGCGATGCCCCGGCGCTCGACCTGACAGCCGAGCGTGCCCTCCAGCACCTCGTGGTCAGGCTCATCGGTGACGGACTCCTGCACTCGGCGCACGACTGTGCCGAGGGCGGCATTGCCGTGACCCTGGCCGAGTGCACCTTCGACTCCGGTGGAATCGGTGTGACGGCCGACCTGCCGGCCGCGGGCGCCCCGGGTGCGCTTCAGCCGGTCGCCACACTCTTCGGCGAATCGGCCTCGCGCATTGTGGTGTCGGTGGCCCCAGAGCAGGCCAATGCGGTGCGTGCCGCTGCCCGCGAGGCCGGTGTGCCGGTGACGGTCCTTGGCTCCACCGGGGGCCGCGTGATTTCCCTCGCGGTCGGCGGTCAACCGCAGGTGCATCGCGAGGTCGCGGTGGCCGAGGCGGCCTGGGCGATGGCCATCGGCGACCGGATGCGGCAACGGCCGCCCAGCCGCGCGGGTGCCACGGAGTAGCCATGCTCGACAAACTGCACGACGAATGCGGGGTGTTCGGCATCCACGGCCATGCCGAGGCCGCCAAGCTCACCTACCTCGGACTCTATGCGCTGCAGCATCGAGGACAGGAAAGTGCTGGCATCGCAGCGGCCGACGGCGTGCGCGTGCGTGTCACGCGGCGAATGGGCTACGTGGCCGACATCTTCGATGAGGCCACGCTCGCCGGCCTGTCCGGACACATTGCCGTCGGGCACACCCGCTACTCCACTGCAGGCGACAGCCATGTGGTGAACGCGCAGCCCCTCAGCATCGATTGCATCCATGGACCCATTGCCATCGCGCACAACGGCAACATCGTGAACGCGAATGAGATTCGCGATCGACTGGTGCGCGCCGGGTCCATTTTCCAGAGCAGCAGCGACACCGAGGTCGTGCTGCATCTGCACGCCCGGTCCCAGGCCGGCAGCGCTGTCGATGCACTCATCGAGGCGGTGACCCAACTGACCGGGGCCTTCTCGTTCGTGCTGACCACCGCCACGCAGATGATTGCGGTGCGCGATCCCCATGGGTTCCGGCCGCTGGCCCTGGGGCGGCTCGACGATGCGTGGGTGGTGTCATCGGAGACCTGCGCACTCGACCTGATCGGCGCGACCTATGTGCGCGATGTGGAACCCGGTGAGGTGCTCGTGGTTGAGGACTCGGGCCTGCGCTCGGTCCGGCCGTTTCCTCAGGCGCCGCTGGCGCACTGTGTCTTCGAGCACGTGTATTTTGCGCGGCCCGACAGCGATGTGTTCGGGCGCAGCGTGAACGAATCGCGCATGGCCTTCGGCCGGCAGCTCGCCCGTGAAAGCGGCGTGCCTGCCGATGTCGTCGTGCCCATTCCCGATTCAGGGGTCTGCGCGGCCACGGGCTATGCGGAAGAGGCTGGCCTGCCCATGCGGCTCGGGCTCATCCGCAATCACTATGTGGGGCGCACGTTCATCGAACCTGCGCAGGCGATTCGTCACTTCGGCGTGAAGGTCAAACTCAACCCCGTGCGCAGTGTGCTCGAAGGACGCCGCGTGGTTCTGATCGACGATTCCATCGTCCGGGGGACGACCAGTCGGAAGATCGTCAAGATGGTGCGCGCCGCGGGAGCCGCCGAGGTACACATGCGCATCAGTTGCCCGCCGACGGTGTCGCCGTGTTTTTACGGTGTCGACACACCGCAGCGCAGCGAGCTGATCGCCGCCACGCACTCACTGGACGAGATTCGTCGGTACATCGGCGCAGATTCTCTCGCCTATCTCAGCCTCGACGGGCTGTTGGCCTCCGTCGGCGACCGAGGTGCGTCCTACTGCACCTCGTGCTACACCGGCCGGTATCCGGTGGCGTTTCCCAGTGACCAGGTGTCCTATCTGCAACTCACGCTCAAGCCCGCGGACGGGGGGACGGACGCATCCCGTGAGGCCTCTCCAGAGACCGTGGGCTGACATGCGGCACCGCCAGGTGCTGCTGGTCGTCATCGCCGTGGTGTCGCTCCTGACATCCCGAACGGCAGGGCAGGAGCGGGGTCCGCAGACGCCGCCGCCTGATCTGGCGATGGCCATGGCGCGCCTGGGCAGTCTCGACTTTCCCGAGCGCATGCAGGCCGCCCGCGTCGTGCGCCGGACGGATGCGACCAGCGTCGTGCCGGTCCTGTTGCAGGCAGCGCGCGAGCATGCGGATGGCTACGTGCGGTTCCGGGCGCTGGTGCTGCTGACCGGCTTTACTGACCCGCGCATCGCCGATGTGATGCTGGACGCGGCGGCCTCACCGAACGACCGACTGCGCGAGGTGGCGTTCGGATACTTTGAGCAGCATCCCGACGCCGCGCTGGCGCCACGCTGGCTCACGGCCCTTGATGGGGAAACCGGCGAGTTCGTGCGTCCGGCGCTCGTGCGTGCCCTCGCGGCAGTCGCGTCCAGCCAACCGGAGGTACGGGCGGCGCTCATTCGGGATGCCGGACGCGGTGTTGATTATTTCAGAAGTACCGTCATCGAGGCCCTCGGCGACTACCGCATTGGTGAGGCGGTGCCGACGCTACTGGACGTGGCCACGCGTGAAGGCCCGTTGCAGGACGATGCTATCCTGGCGCTCGGGCGGATCGGCGACCGAGGGGCTCTCCGGACGCTGGCGGCCCTGCAGCGGACGGGACCGGAGACCCTGCAGCCCACGCTGGCCGCCGCGTTCTGCCTGCTTGAGCAGAACTGCGACCGTCACATTCAGTATCTGCGCGACGTGCTGGGGTTCGCCGAAGGCCGCACGGGCTATCAGGAACTGCTGCGTGCCGCCGCGGCCGGTCTGGGTGCCCTGGGAGCCGCCGGTCGAACCGAGGCATTGACCGCCCTGCTGGCCGCGGGCATTCCCAGCCGACAGGACGCGCTGCGGGCCCCTGCCGCGCTCGCGCTGGGACTGGTGGCCCTCCGTGACACGCCGTTGGTGATTGCGACGCTGGAATCACACGCGGACCGGGCCGAAGCCATTCGGCTGCTGGCCGAGGGCTTCGACATGCTCGAGGAAGACCTCGAGGAAGAACGCTTCTATGTGGCGGTGCGCCGGTCGTACTGGTCGGCACCTGAGGGATCGGTGCGGCGTGCGGTGTGTGATGAACTCATCCGCAGGCTCGAGTTCTAGAGCAGAGGTGGCATGGACTACAAGTCTTCCGGTGTGAATATCGACGCCGGCAACGAAACAGTGCGTCGTATCAAGGGACTGGCCCGTGCGACGTTCACGCCGGGCGTGCTGTCGGACATCGGGTCGTTCGGTGGCTTGTTCTCCCTCGGCACGGGCTGGCGCGACCCCGTTCTGGTGTCGAGCGCCGACGGCGTCGGCACCAAGCTGAAGATTGCCTTCATGACGGGCCGACACACCACCATTGGTGTCGACCTTGTGAATCACTGCGTGAACGACATCCTGGTGCAGGGGGCGGTTCCGCTGTTCTTCCTGGACTACCTGGCCACCGGGGCCCTGTCGCCGGATGTCGCTGAACAGATCGTTGCCGGACTGGCGCAGGCGTGCCGCGAGAATGGCTGTGCGCTGCTCGGCGGAGAAACGGCGGAAATGCCCGGATTCTACGCGACCGGGGAATACGACGTCGCCGGGTTCATCGTCGGGGCGGTGGAGCGTGACCACCTCATCACGGGGCGCCAACTGGTGGCAGGCGACGTGTTGATCGCGGTGCCCTCCTCCGGCCTGCACACCAACGGATATTCGCTGGCTCGCCGGATTGTATTCGAGCATCTGGGCCTGCACGTCGACCAGCACGTGGACGCTCTGGGCGAGACACCGGGCGAGGCCCTGCTGCGGCCCCACCGCAGCTATCTGCCCCTCATGCGGCCGCTGCTGGCCACTGGCCGAGTGAAAGGGATGGCTCACATCACCGGAGGGGGCGTCACAGACAACCTCCCCCGCATTCTGCCTGCCGGCACGCGGGCGCGCATCGATCGGTCGTCCTGGGACGTCCCGCCATTGTTCCGCTGGCTGGGAGAGGCGGGCGAGGTTCCGGTCGATGACCAGTGGCGGTCGTTCAACATGGGAATGGGCCTCGTTGTGGCCGTCGCCGCAGCGGATGCCGACTGGCTGCTTCGTGCCCTGAAGGCCTCGGGCGATACCGGTGCCCGCATCGTTGGGGGCATCGAAGCCGGCGAGCCGTCCGTTCGTTACGTCTGATGATGACCCTCGGAGTGCTGATCTCGGGTCGCGGCTCGAACCTGCAGGCCATTCTGCGCGCTATCGCTGACGGGCGGTTGCCGGCGCGGGTGGCGGTCGTCATTTCCAACGTCGAGGACGCGCCTGGCCTTGCCCACGCTGAAGCCGCGGGCGTGCCGACGGCTGTCATCAGTCACCGAGGCTGGCCGTCACGGGAGGCCTACGACGCGCAACTGGTCAGTGTGCTGCGTGAGCACGGCGTGGAACTGGTCTGCCTGGCGGGCTTCATGCGACGGCTCACGCCGGTGCTGATCGACGCGTTTCCAGACCGCGTGATCAATGTGCATCCCTCTCTGCTGCCATCCTTTCCCGGTGTCGATGCCCAGCGCCAGGCCCTCAAGCATGGCGTGCGCGTGGCCGGATGTACCGTGCACCTCGTGACGCCAACCATTGACGCTGGCCCCATCGTCCTGCAGACCTGTGTGCCGGTGGCAGATGACGATACGGTCGACACGCTGGCCTCCCGCATACTCGATGCCGAGCATCGGCTGTATCCCGAGGCCATCCGCCTCGTCGGCGCGGGTCTCGGCCGGGTGGAGGGGCGGCGATGGGTCCGTGCTGCCCCGCAGGCGACGGAATCAGGTGTGCGCGACCGGCGATGAGCGCAACGTCACCACGCTGACATCCGGGGGGCAGTTGACCCGGACCGGAAGATAGACAGTCCCGAGTCCCCGGCTGACGCACACCTGCGCGTGCCCATGCGTGGCGACGCCGGACAGGACCGGAAACTTCCGTCCTACCACCGCACCGACACCGGGAAGCAGGACCTGGCCACCGTGGGTGTGACCAGACAACACCAGCGGAATGCCGAAGCGATTCGCCTCCATGACCCGACGCGGATCGTGCGCGAGCAATACCGACAACGCGGCGGCCTCCTCCAGCACCGGCGCCAGTTCCTGCGTGCGCCGCGTCCAGAATCTCAGACCTGCGATGTCCAGCGTCTCGCCGCGTACGGTCAGTCGCGTGCGGTCGTCGCGCAGCAGCGTCAGCCCCGCCCGCTTCATCGCGGCGGCCGTGTCGCGCTCATCGTCGTGGTTGCCGAGCACCGCAAAGGTGCCGTGGGGCGCTCGCGTGAGCGGCGCCAGGTGCTCGAGGGCCGGCTCCAGAAAGCGCCGGTCGCCGAAGCTGACATAATCGCCGCCGAGCAGGACGATGTCGGGCGACTCGTGCTGGAGCAGTGCGACGGCGGCATCGATGGCGTCTGTCGACAGCGAAGCGCTGTGGTGGATATCGGTGATGAGTCCGATCGTGAGTCCGTCGAGTGTCTGGGGGCAGGCCGTCAGCGTGACGGTGTGGCGGGCCAGCGTCAGCTGATGCCGCTCGTACAGGGCACCGTAGACCAGTGTGCCGGTGCCCAGACTGATGCCGGTCATCGCGACCGAGTGCAGCAGCCGTCGCCGCGAGATGCGCATCGAGGGCAGTATAGTTAATCGAATGACGATCGCCGATGAATTCACCTGGCGGGGCATGCTCTACGACGCCACCGACGGAGCCCTGGCCCTGTGTGCACAGGAGCCCGTGACGGTCTATGTCGGATTTGATCCCACGGCGTCGAGTCTGCACGTCGGGTCGCTGCTGCCCATCATGGCGCTGGCGCGGCTGCAGCGAGCGGGTCATCGGCCCATCGCCCTCGTGGGTGGAGGCACCGGACTCATCGGCGACCCCAGCGGCAAGAGTGTGGAACGCACCCTCCTGTCTGTTGAGGATGTCGATGCCAACGTCCGAGGCATGCGCGCGCAGCTGGAGCGATTTCTCGACTTTGATCGGCAGCCGAACGGCGCGGTCATGGTGAACAACGCAGACTGGCTCCGCTCGGTCGGGTTGCTCGAGTTTCTGCGGGACACGGGCAAGCACTTCACCGTGAACTACATGCTGGCGAAGGAATCGGTGAAACGGCGCCTCGGTGGCGACGAAGGCATCAGTTTCACGGAGTTCAGCTACCTGCTGCTGCAGGCGTACGACTATCTGGTGCTGCACCAGCGGTATGGCTGTCGTCTGCAAATGGGTGGGTCGGATCAGTGGGGCAACATCACGGCGGGGTGTGACCTGATTCGCAAGGTGGCGGGCAGTCGGGCACACGGCCTGGTGTTACCGCTGGTCACGACGGCGGCCGGCACGAAGTTCGGCAAGACAGAAGCGGGCACGGTGTGGCTCGATCCGGACCGCACATCGCCGTATCGCTTCTATCAGTTCTGGCTGACGGTCGACGACCGTGATGTGGTGCGGTATTTGAAGTTTTTCACGTGGCTCGCGGAGGACCAGATTGCGGCGCTGGCCCAGGCGACCGAAGGTCAGCCCGGCGCGCGGGAGGCCCAGCGGGTGCTGGCCCGGGAGGTCACGCGCCTGGTGCACGGCGACGAGGAAGTCCAGCGGGCCGAGCGTGCATCGGCCGTGCTGTTCAGCGGACCACTGCAGGCGGCGCGTCTCGACGACCTGCTGCTGGTCTTCGACGATGTGCCGTCCACGGAGGTGTCGCGGGAGACGCTCCTGTCGCTGACGGTGGCGGCGGCCCTGGTGCACACCGGCACGTGCGCGTCGAAGGGCGAGGCGGTGCGGCTGGTGCGGCAGGGGGGGGTGTCGGTCAACGGTGTGCGGGAGTCGGACGAGCGTCGTATGCTGACCGAGGGTGACTTACTGGGGGGCGCGTTGGTCGTGATCCAGAAGGGCGCGCGCGACCGTCGGCTGTTGCGTGTGTCGACGCCGTAGTTTCCGGCGTTCTCGTGGGGGTGTGGCCTGCACAGGGCTGCACACGCTCGCGCGAAAACTGGCGCCGGTGAGCGCGCCACGCCACAAACATCGACACATCGGGCGAAAAGGTGTTGACGGAAGGCTCGCGGTTTCGTATCTTAAGTAGACGCGATTGACGCACGCACCTCGGTCTAGGGCGTGCGCTCGGGGTTCGCCCCGAACCGCAGGGAAGTCTGGTCAGATGGTTTCATGGTCGACCCAATCGACCGCATATGAAACGCAAAGGCCCCCCTTCAGTAGCCTGGCAAAAAAGTTTTGCTAACGCGAAAAAAAGGGTTGACACAGACGAGCTGCTAGCGTAAATTCGAAAGTCTGCCCCCACGGGCGACGGTTTGGTAACAAACAGTCGGGGGCGCCGGGAATCGGGTCAACTGATTCGATTGTCGGAGTCCTGGTTCTTTGAAAACTAGATAGAGCGTGCACAACCAGCCCGTCGAGTGTCAGCCGGCGGCGCCGGAGGGGACGCAGGCCGCAAGGTCTGACTACCTGAAGGTGAACCGTCGAACACAAGACAGTAGTAACAAAGTAATGAGAGCCAATCGGCTTTCAAGTATTTAACTTGAGAGTTTGATCCTGGCTCAGAATCAACGCTGGCGGCGTGCCTAACACATGCAAGTCGAACGCTGTTCGAAACTTCGGTTTCGGATGGAGTGGCGAACGGGTGAGTAACACGTGGGTGACCTACCTTCGAGTGGGGGATAACGTCCCGAAAGGGACGCTAATACCGCATGACGTTCTGGATTTGAACATCTGGAAACCAAAGCCGGGGACCGTAAGGCCTGGCGCTTGAAGAGGGGCCCGCGTCTGATTAGCTAGTTGGCGGGGTAATGGCCCACCAAGGCGACGATCAGTAGCCGGCCTGAGAGGGCGGACGGCCACACTGGGACTGAGACACGGCCCAGACTCCTACGGGAGGCAGCAGTGGGGAATTGTTCGCAATGGGCGCAAGCCTGACGACGCAACGCCGCGTGGGGGATGAAGGTCTTCGGATTGTAAACCCCTGTCGAACGGGACGAATGACCTCTGGACTAATACTTCAGGGGAGTGACGGTACCGTTAAAGGAAGCCACGGCTAACTCTGTGCCAGCAGCCGCGGTAATACAGAGGTGGCAAGCGTTGTTCGGAATTACTGGGCGTAAAGGGCGCGTAGGCGGCCTTCTAAGTCAGACGTGAAATCCCCCGGCTCAACCTGGGAACTGCGTCTGATACTGGGAGGCTTGAGTGCGGGAGAGGGATGCGGAATTCCAGGTGTAGCGGTGAAATGCGTAGATATCTGGAGGAACACCGGTGGCGAAGGCGGCATCCTGGACCGACACTGACGCTGAGGCGCGAAAGCTAGGGTAGCAAACGGGATTAGATACCCCGGTAGTCCTAGCCCTAAACGATGAGTGCTTGGTGTGGCGGGTATCGATCCCTGCCGTGCCGAAGCTAACGCATTAAGCACTCCGCCTGGGGAGTACGGTCGCAAG
>JBIIDF010000065.1:0-11421 GCA_044238535.1 Vicinamibacterales bacterium | reverse complement strand
CGCGGACAAAGCGTCCGAAGTCACGTTCGATGCGGTGGGCGCTGACCGGGGTGCGGCTTGGGGCCGGACGGTCTTTTTCCCCGACGATGATGGCGAGGTCCCGGACGAGGGCGATGCGCAGGGCCTCGAGGCTGACGCCAGGCACATCGACGACGACCTGCAGGGCGTCGGGCGTCTCGAGGACGTCGACGGGGGGCAGGCATTCGCCGGCGACCAGCGCTCGCTGGGCGGGTCGGTGCCGCGCGAGGTCCTCCAGGAGACGTTCTACCTCCCGGGCCAGAACCGCCTCGGACACGCTGGCAGCACTGTGCGGCACGCCTCGATTGTAAATGGGACGGTTGGGGGATGGCACGTTGGGGTGGCGGAGTTTTGATTTTAAGATTGAGTGTATGACGCTAATATAATATTATTGACAACCACGCAGTAAGGGTCTACATTGATCTTGCGTGCGGCGCACGCAGACTCGAAGGAGACCCAGACATGACTCTGACCCGATTTGAACCGTTCCGTGACCTCGCGGTGCTGCAGGACCGGATGCACCGGCTGTTTGACGAGATCGGGACCCGTGACCAGCAGACGCTGAGCCAGTGGGTGCCGGCCGTCGATGTCTTCCAGAACGCGCAGAAGGAGCTGGTGCTGAAGGCCGAGCTGCCCGACCTCCGTAAAGAAGATGTCTCGGTGACGGTCGAGAACAACGTGCTGACGCTCAGCGGCGAGCGGAAGTTCGATGAGGAAGTGACGCGGGACCAGTATCACCGCATCGAGCGTGCCTACGGCACGTTCAGCCGGTCGTTCTCGCTGCCGGCCACGGTCGATGCGGCGCGCATCGCCGCCGAGTTCAAGCAGGGAGTGCTGACGGTGCGCCTGCCGTTCCGCGACGAGGCCCGGCCCCGCACGGTCGACATCGCCGTCGCTTCCTGAGTGAGGGACACGCCGAGGGCACTGGCCGGATGGCCGGGTCCTCGGTGTCCTTTTTCGACAGCCCTCGTCATGCTACCCTTAGGGGCTATGTCAGACGTTGATCAGCCCATTGCGCAGAGTGCCGAGGCCGACGCGGCCGTCGAACCCGAGGTGAGACCCGAGGCCCAGCGCATCGACAGTCGCTTCCTCTTTGTCGACGTGGCGGCGCTTCGGGCCAAGCAGTTGCGGCGCGGCGCCAAGTCGCGTCTCGAACCGGCGCAGGGAGAGGCCGCTCCAGTCGCCGCTGCGGCGACACCGGCCCGCAAGCCCAAGGCCGAGCGCGTGGCCATGCAGGAAGTGCGGTCGCGCCTCGTCGAGTGGGACCTGCCCGACTTCAAGGCCGTGTTCGATATTCGATAGCGATGCGCGGTCGGCCGCTCAGTCCTCCAGGACCTGAGCGGCGGCCAGCAGCGTGCCCTCGTCAAACATCCGCCCCATCAGTTGCACGCCCACGGGCAGCCCGTCGGGCGTGAGTCCGGCCGGCGCACTGATGGCGGGCAACCCCGTCAGGTTCGCGCTGACGGTGAAGATATCCTCCAGATACATCTGCAACGGGGACCCGGTCTTCTCGCCGAGGCGATAGGCGGGTGACGGTGTCGTCGGCATGGCCACGACATCGCAGCGGCCGAACGCCTCGTCGTAGTCGCGACGCAGGAGCGTGCGCACCTGCTGGGCCTTCAGATAGAAGGCGTCGTAGTAGCCATGGCTGAGCACGTAGGTGCCGAGCATGATGCGACGCTTAACCTCGTCTCCGAACCCCTGCGCGCGCGTCAGGGCATAGGCATCGCGCAGGCCCTGCTCCCGCGTGAGGGGCGCCCGGGCGCCGTAGCGCACCCCGTCATAGCGGGACAGATTCGAGGACGCCTCGGCCGTCGCGATGAGGTAATAGACCGGCACAGCATGCGCCGTGTGGGGCAGTGTGATGTCCACCAGCACCGCGCCTGCGTCTGTCCAGCGCGCGAGCGCCGACTCGAACCCCTGCAGGACGCCGGCGTCAACACCCTCGCGCAGTACGTCTCGTGGCACGCCGATTCGGAGTCCGGCCACGCCGCGGCCGACCGCGGTGCGGACGTCAGGCACCGGTTCCCGCGACGAGGTGGCGTCGTGCGGGTCGTGACCGGCAATGGCCTCCAGGACGAGCGCGGCATCGGCTGTGGTACGGGTCATCGGCCCCACCTGGTCGAGCGACGAGGCAAAGGCGATGAGACCATAGCGCGACACGCGGCCGTACGTCGGCTTGAGCCCGACGAGACCACAGAACGCGGCGGGTTGGCGAATGGAGCCACCGGTATCCGACCCGAGGGCCGCGGGCACCAGACCGGCGGCGACGGCCGCGGCGGACCCGCCGCTGCTGCCGCCGGGCGTGCGCGATTCATCCCGCGGATTGCGTGTGGCACCGAAGGCCGAATGCTCGGTGGAGGACCCCATCGAGAATTCATCGAGATTGGTCTTGCCGATGATGATCGCCCCCGCCTCTTCGAGGCGCGTCACCACGGTGGCCGAATACGGCGGGACGTAGTCGGCGAGCACGCGCGAGGCGGCCGTGGTCCGCACGCCGGCGGTGCAGAGATTGTCCTTCACGGCGATGGGCACGCCCAGCAGCGGCCGGTCGAGGCCGGCGCCGCGGGCCCGGTCGGCATCGACACGCGCCGCGGTGTCGAGTGCGCGCTCGCCAGTGACGGTCAGGAACGCATGCAGCCGGGCATCGCTCGACGCGATCGTCTCGAGCGTGGCCGTCACGACCTCCACGGCCGAGCGGCGTCCTGCCCTGATGTCATCGGCGGTCTGTCGCGCCGAAGGGTGTGCGGACGGAATGGGCTTCACAGGACCCTCGGCACCTTGAAGAGGCCCGCCTCGAGGGCGGCATCGGGCGCCGCGGCCAGCGCCGCAGGACGCGACAGCGACACGTGTTCGTGGTCGTCGCGTTCGGTGGGCGGCGCGAGCGCCTGCGTCGTGGGCTCGACGCCGGTGGTGTCGAGATGGCTCAGCGAGGCGGCCATCTCGAGGATGGCACTCAACTGGGGCGTGAATCGGGACAGTTCGTCCTCGGACAGAGCCAGATGCGCCAGGTCGGCGATGCGGCGCACCTCGTCGCGCGTCAGAGCAGACATACGGTCTGCATTCTATCCGAGCATGGCAGCGGCAGCGTCGGTGAGCGGCACGAGCCGATGGTCATCGAGCAGCCACGCGTGGGCAACCGCCTGCGCGGCCACCTGCCCGCGCAGGACCTCGAGACACGCCGGCCGCGGGTAGCGCACCGACAGGTGCTGCAGCACCAGCTGTGACACGCCGGCCGCGGCCGCGACCTGCAGGGCTTCCTCGGTGGTGGCGTGAATGCGCTCGCGCCGGTCGCCCTCGACGAGAAAGGTCGCATCATGCACGAGCACATCGGCGCCAGCGACCCAGACCGCGTCGATTGGCATCGCGTCCCCCGAGTGCGCGAAGCGTACGTGCGTCACCGCCTCGGTCATCCGTTCGCGTTCGCCGGCCCGCGCGGCGGCCTCGATGGCCTCGCGCGTCCAGTCGCGGAATTCGGGCCGCAGACGCCGCCGCGTCTCGGTGACGCGATAGGCGAGCGCAGGTTCACCCGGCGTATGCACCACGGCCGTCGCCTCGAGCGTGCGGCCGCTGCCCATCGGCACGGCATCCCCGCTCTTCACCGGATGCCACTGGACGGGAAACGTCACCCCGGCGAACGCGGTCTCGAGCCACTGGCGCACGGCGAGCACCCCCCGCGACCCGTCGGGATACACCACGGTCAGCGGCTTATCGGTCGCCCCCTTGCTGAAGCGGCGTGAGGCGATCAGGCCAGGAAGCCCCAGTACGTGATCGGAGTGCCCATGGGTGATCGCCACCACCGACACCGCGAACACGTGCGTGCCCAGCGCCAGCTGCACGCCTTCGCCGGCGTCAATCATCAACTGCAGCGGTCGATGCCAGCACCAGTTGCTGAACATGCCGCGCGAAAAACCTGTGAGGTCGTCGTGCAGGCGCGTCATGGACAGGGTCTCCGGCAATCACGATGCATGCTCGTTACTTTACGCCACTGGCAACGGGCCGCTATGATCGGAGATTGCCGCGATCGCCGTGTCGGCATTCTTCGCACACGGGGGCGGAAGTCGGGGGTCTATGCGCGTGTCTGCTGTTCGAGTGTGCCTCGTGTCCGTCCTGTGCGGTGCCGTTGTGGCGTGTGGAGGCGGGGCTCCAGGGACGGCCCCTGCGGCGGGACCACCGGGTGGCGCCGGCGGCGGACGTCCCCCGATGCCGGTCGAGTCAGTGGTGGTCGCCGCGCGACCGGTCGAGCAGACCAGTGAGTTTGTGGCTGTGCTCAAGTCGCGCACGTCGGTCACCATTCAGCCGCAGGTGGAAGGCTTCCTCACCCGCATCGCGGTGGCCTCGGGCGACCGCGTCGCACGCGGCGCCGTGCTGTTCGAGGTCGACGCGGCGATGCCGCGCGCGGCGCTGCGCACCCTGGACAGCACGCGGGCCCTGCGGCAGACGGATGTCGACCATGCCCAGCAGGAACTCACGCGCGCCCGCACGCTGTATGGGGCCGGGGCGATCAGCCAGCGCGACCTGCAGCAGGCCGAAACGCTGCAGCGCAGTACCGAGGCCGCCCTGCGGGTCGTCGACGAGCAGATCGCCCAGACGCGCACCGACCTCAGCTACTACCGCGTGGTGGCACCATCAGCGGGCGT
This sequence comes from Vicinamibacterales bacterium, assembly GCA_044238535.1. Lineage (GTDB taxonomy): Bacteria > Acidobacteriota > Vicinamibacteria > Vicinamibacterales > UBA2999 > VFZN01. Next base: position 6,763 of record JBIIDF010000065.1, on the reverse strand, counting down.
CGTCGGCGACGTGCCGGTCCGCGCTGGCGACCGCGTGACGCGTGCGACGATCCTCACGGTCATCGACGATAACGAGGCGCTCGAGGCCTACGTCAGCGTGCCGGTGCAGCAGGCGGCGGCCCTGCAGGTCGGCCTGCCCACGCGGATTGTCGACGAGGCGGGCCGCGTCCTGGCCAGCAACCCGGTGTCGTACGTGGCGCCGACGGTGGAACCCACCCAGACCGTCCTCGCCAAGGTGGCCCTGCGGGACGGCCGCGGACAGTTCCGCGCCCAGCAGCTCGTGCGGGTGCAGATGGTGTGGGCGACGGCTCCGGCCGTCACCGTGCCGTTGACCGCCCTGTCCCGCATCAACGGGCAGTACTTTGCCTTCGTGATGCAGCCGGAAGGGCAGGGCTTCGTGGCCCGACAGAAGGGCCTCACGCTGGGGGCGCTCGTCGGGAACGAGTATGTGGTGCAGAGTGGTCTGGCGGAGGGCGACCGCCTGATCACCGGCGGTATCCAGAAGATTGGCGAAGGGGCGCCGGTGATGCCGGCACCGGCCGCCGCGCCGGTGGCCCCGCAGGGCGCGGTCGCGCTGCCAGGAAAGCAGGGCGCCTGAGCATGGTGACCGATCGCTTTATTCGCCGGCCGGTGCTGTCCACGGTCTGCTCGCTGCTGATCATCCTGGCAGGGGCGGCTGCGATTCCCACCCTGCCGATCGCCCGCTATCCTGACCTGGCGCCGCCCGCCGTGGCGGTCACGGCGTTCTACACCGGTGCCAACGCGCAGACCGTGGAAAGTGCCGTCACCACGCCGCTCGAACAGGCCATCAATGGCGTCGAGGGCATGACCTACATCACCTCGTCCTCGACCAACGCCGGCGTGGCCACCATCACGGTGACGTTTGACGTCTCACGCGATCCCGACCTCGCGGCCGTCGACGTGCAGAACCGCGTGAACTCGGTGTTGGGCCGCATGCCGACGGATGTGCGCACCAACGGCATCAGCGTCAGCAAGCTGACCGCCGGCTTCATGGGCGGCATCGGCGTGTTCAGCCGCGACAATCGCTATTCGAACCAGTTCATCAGCAACTACCTCGACCTCTACGTCCGCGATGCCATCAAGCGCGTGCCTGGCGTGGGAGACGTCATCATCTTCGGCGAGCGCCGCTATGCGATGCGGCTCTGGCTCGATCCCTCACGCCTCGCCGCCCGTCGCCTGACGGCCGGCGACGTCCTCGGGGCGCTGCGCGAGCAGAACGTCCAGGTCGCCGCCGGCGCCATCGGCGACCAGCCGGCGAATCAGGGCCAGCTGTACACGATGAGCGTGCGCGCCGTGGGGCGGCTCACCGAGGTCAGTGAATTCGAGAACGTCGTGGTCCAGACCGGCGCCGATGGCGCCCTGGTGCGCATCCGCGATGTCGGCCGCGTGGAACTGGGCGCCGAGCAGTATTCCTCGACGCTGCGGTTCCTCGGGCTCGAGGCCTCGGGGATGGGTGTGTCACTGCTGCCATCGGCCAACGCGCTCGATGTGTATGACGGCGTCACGGCGGCCATGGCCCGCATCGCCCCGAATTTCCCACCGGGACTCGAGTGGCAGCTGGCATTCGACAACGTGAGCGTGGTGCGCGAGTCGATCACCGAGGTCCTGAAGACGCTGGCCGAAGCCATCGCGCTCGTCATCCTCGTCATGTTCGTATTCCTTCAGAACTGGCGCAGCACCGTCATTCCCGCCGTCACCATTCCGGTGTCGCTCATCGGCACGTTCGCGTTCGTCAAGCTGTTCGGCTTCTCGATCAACACGCTGACGCTCTTCGGCATCGTGCTCGCCACCGGCATCGTCGTGGACGATGCGATTGTGGTGATCGAGAACATCGAGCGGCACATGACCGAATACGGCAAGTCGGCGTATCGGGCCTCCATCGATGCCATGCGCGAGGTCTTCAGCGCCGTCATCGTCATTGGCCTGGTCCTGGTGGCGGTGTTCGTGCCGGTGTCGTTCTTTCCGGGCGTGACCGGGCGGCTGTATCAGCAGTTCTCGCTGACCATTGCCTTCGCGGTGGTGCTGTCGGTCTTCAACGCGGTGACGCTGACGCCGGCGCTGGCCGCACTGCTGCTGAATCGGCAGCCGCACACGCCCGGCCTGTTCTTCCGCGGGATTAATGCGGTGATCGACGCAGGCACACGGGCCTATGTGCGCGCCGTGTCCGGCGCGCTGCGATTCCGCTCTGCCGTGCTTGTGCTGTTTGTCGGCACACTATGGGCCACCTATTCGGTGTTTCAGATGGTGCCGACCGCCTTTGTGCCCAACGAAGATGAAGGCTACTTCATCTGCGTGGTACAGGCCCCGGCCGGTGCGTCCCTCGAATACACGAGCGAGATTGCACGGAAGGCCGAGCGCATTCTGTACAGCGAGGGCGATATTGCGTCGGCGTTTGCCGTGATGGGCTTCAGCTTTTCCGGTGCGGCGCCGAACAACGGTCTGATCTTTGTGCGGCTCAAGGACTATGTCGACCGTCAGGGCGCCGAGCATACGCTCGACGCGGTACTCGGGCGCGTGGGCCGCCAGCTCTTCATGATTCCCGGCGCGGTGGTCGTAGCCTTCCCACCACCTCCGATTCAGGGGCTGTCGACCTTCGGTGGATTCCAGTTCGAAGTGCTCGACCAGACCAACAGCACCGATATCGGCGGGTTGGCGCGGGCGACGGCCGGCCTGCTGGGGCAGGGCAATCAGAGCGGCCGCGTCCAGGGACTCTTCAGCAGCTTCCGCGCCGATGACCCGCAGCTCATCGTCGAGATCGACCGTGACCGGGCGCGCAGCCTGGGTCTGCCGCTGCGCGAGGTGACCGACGCGCTGCAGGTGTTTCTCGGGTCGTCCTACGTCAACGATTTCGACTTCAACAACCGCGCCTACCGCGTCTACGCGCAGGCGGACCAGCAGTATCGTGCCTCACCGAGTGACCTGCGGCAGCTGTATGCGCGGACGGCGAGCGGGCAGATGGTGCCGCTGGATACCGTTGTGCGCCTGCGCGAGACCACGGCGCCGCAGGTGATCAGCCACTTCAACCTGTTCCGGTCCGCAGAAATCACGGGGAACCCCGCGCCGGGGCAGAGCTCGGGCCAGGCCATCCTCGCCATGCAGGATCTGGCGCGGCAGTCGCTGCCGCCCGGATTCGATTTCGCCTGGGCGGGGCAGTCACTGGAAGAGCTCAAGTCAGGGTCACAGGCGGGTGTGCTGTTCGGCCTGTCGGTGGTGCTGGTGTATCTGCTGCTGGCGGCGCAGTACGAAAGCTGGGTGCTCCCGTTCATCATTCTGCTGAGCGTGCCGCTGGCGGTGCTCGGGGCGCTGTCGGCCCAGTTCGCCCGCGGGCTGGCCAATGACGTGTTCTGTCAGATTGGTCTGGTGCTGCTGGTGGGACTGGCGGCCAAGAACGCCATTCTGATCGTGGAATTCGCTGAGCAGTTGCGCGGACGGGGCGTCGGCATTGCCGAGGCGGCTACGGAAGCGGCCCGCTTGCGGCTCCGCCCGATTCTGATGACATCGCTGGCCTTCATTCTGGGTGTGCTGCCGCTGGCGTTTGCCACCGGTGCCGGCGCTGCGGCCCGCAACTCGGTGGGCACGGCGGTGGCTGGCGGCATGCTGCTGTCGACGGTGCTGTCGGTCATCTTCATCCCGGTGCTGTATGTCGTCATCCGCACGCTGGCGCCGGGACGCATTGATGAGGGGCCCGCAGATGACGAGGGGGTTGGGCCCGGCGGTGCAGGACGGGGAGGGGCGTCGGGAGCGGCGGCTGTGGTGGGCCTCGCGCTGGTGCTGGTGTGTCCCGCTGACGTGAGGGCACAGGGCGCCGTGGCGATGCCCGCCGCTGAGCCAGTGGCGTTTGCCGAGGCGGTGGCGCGGGCCACGCGGGACAACCAGGCGGTCCAGGTGGCGGCGGCCAATGTGTTGCGTGCCGAAGCCCTGCTGCAGCAGGCCAGGGCCGCGACGCGGCCCACGGTGAGTCTGCAGGCGGTCAACACGACGCTCGACGGCGACCGTGGTTTCGATGGCCTGATCGTGCAGCCACAGAACCAGTGGCAGTTCGCGCCGAATGTGTCGTATCCCCTGGTGGCTGCCACGCGGTGGGCCGAGCGCGTGCAGCAGATGGACCGGGTGGCCATTGCCTCGCTGGCCGTGGAAGACACGAGACGGCAGGTGGCCATCACGGTCGCGTCGGCCTATCTGGCCGTGGTGGGACTCACGCGGCAGGTTGAGGTCCAGCAGCGGGCCCTCGACACCTCGCGCGCGCAGCGCGACTTCACCGAGAAGCGCCTGGCTGCAGGGGCTGGCAGCCGACTGAACGCCCTGCGTGCGGCGCAACTGGTGGCGATGGATGAGTCCATGCTCGAACTGGCACAGCTGGCTGTCCGGCGGGCGCAGGAAGCGCTCGGGGTGGCGATGAATGCCTCGGGTCCCATCGATGCCATGGGCGAGCCGGCGTTTGAAGTGCCGCGCGAGGTGGAGTCGGTGTCGGCCATCCGTACCCGCACCGACTATCGGCTCGGCGTCGCGCAGCGCGACCTGTCAGCACGCATCGTCCGCGACTCGTCGCGGGACTGGTGGCCGACCGCGACGGTGTCGTTCGATCCCCAGTACATCGCGCCGGCAGGACTCTTCCAGCCCTCAGGCACGTGGCGGTTCACCCTGGCCCTGAGTCAGCCACTCTACGATGGTGGCCTGCGGCGCGCGCGGTTGCGGCAGCGGGAAGCCGAGGTGAAGCAGAACGACGTGGCCCTGCAGCAGGTGGAGGTCCGGGCGCAGGCCGAGGTGCGCACGGCGCAGGCGGCGGTGACGTTTCAGGAGCGGGCGCTCGATCGGGCACGTGTCGCGGCGCAGCATGCGCGCGAGGTCCTGCAGATCACGGTCGTGGCCTTTGAGGCCGGAGCCTCGACGAACATCGAAGTGATTGAGGCGCAGCGGGCTGCGCGTGATCTCGACAGCGCGGTGGCCGTGGCGGAAGACCGTGTGCGTCAGGCGCGGCTCGACCTGCTCGTGGCGCTGGGGCGGTTTCCCAACTGACCAGCCACGCGCCGGGCGAGAGCCTGAAACCGGGGCTCGTCGCGCAAGGGTGCCAGTCGGGGATCGACAGACAGCGACGTCATCTCGAACGCCCGCTCATCGGCGGCGCGTTCCAGCCACGTCATGGCCTCTGCGGGGTCGCCGAGTGCGAGCGTGACCACTGCGAACTCGAAGGGCGATACATATCGTCGCATCGTCATGGACTCGAGGTGCTGCAGCATCTGACGCGCCTCGACCGTCTTGCCCGAGAGGGCCATGGCCCGAGCGAGCCCACTTTGCATCCGGGGGCTCGACGGCAGAAGCGTGACCGCTCGCTGGAAGGCGGCGATCGATTCGTCGAGGTCACCGCGCTGCTCCTGGATGAACCCGAGCAGCCAATAGGCCGGCGAAAAGTGCGGGTTCAGTTCGATGGCGAGGTCACACTGCTCGAGTGCGGCATCGTAGTCGCGCTGGTAATACCGGACCATGGCCAGGTCACGGGCGATGATCGATGAGACCGGATCGAGGGCGGCCGCCTGCCGCATCTGCGCCGCAGCTGCCGTGAGATCGTCGAGCGGCACGAGGCACGACATGGCATACCAGTGATGGGCGGTGGCGTAGCGGGGATCGAGCGCGAGGGCCTGTAGAAATTCCTGCTGGGCACCGAGCCAGTCCCAGTCCTGGGTGGCCTTGACGTGTGCCAGTGAGGTTCGTGCCTCGGCGGAGTCGCCGTCCAGCATCACCGCCGTGGTCGCACTGGATGCGGCGCGCGTCCACACATCAGACGGCCGACAGACGGCATAGTGACCACTCAGGCCGTAGGCGTCGGAGAGCCCGCTATGCGCCTGCGCAAACTGGGGGTCTTCCAGGATGGCCCGCTCGAAGTAGTCGATCGCCCGCTGGAGCCCCTCCTCCGTCCGCTGATTGAGGTGATACCGCCCCTGCTGATAGAGGCTCTGGGCCGCCAGATTTTCGGTCGACCGCAGCAGGCGGCGCATGCTGCCCGAACCGTCGGAGCCCTGCAGTTGGCCGGCAATGGCGGTGGCCAGCTGTTCCTGCATGGCAAGGGGTGGAACCTGCGTCGAGGTGCACGCTTCCGACGACAGGCACCGGCCGCTGCGGCCGTCAATGATCTGCACGAGGCCGCGCAGGTGGGCGCCGTCGATCCGGGCACTGCCGATCACCAGGGTCGAGACATCCAGGCGCTCTGCCATCGCGCGGACATCAGCCCCGGCCAGGGGGCCACCGATAATCACGCGCAGGCTTCCAGCGCGGGTGAGGGCATGCACGAGCTCGTCGTGCAGCCCGCGACAGAAACCTCCGAGGGTGCCGGCTGGCGACTGGTCGTCGATGTCGAGCACCGCAACGCCGTTCTGCACCGTCACGGCCGTGGCGGGGCGATGGACGTCGCCCCCGCCCAGCGGCCGCTGTCGAATGATGGGGGCGTAGCCACCCTTTGGCAGAGCGATCAGCAGGGCGTCGCTGGTGCCCTCGTCCTGATAGTAGCGCTCGAGTCGTGCGCGCAACCGGCGTGCCTGCACGCGCACCAGCGGGTCGGTGCGGGGATCGAACGAGTCTTCCTTCCCGAAGACCTGGACGGCAATGACGTATTCCTTCAGGGCATCACCACGACCGTGCAGGGCCTCGGTGACGATGAAACTGAGGAACCGCTTGAGGCGTTCAGCCGGCTGGAACGTGCGGCTGCCCACGACGCGGGCCAGCTGTTGCGACACGGCCTGCATGTCGT
>JBIIDF010000342.1:0-3226 GCA_044238535.1 Vicinamibacterales bacterium | reverse complement strand
CAACCGCTTTTCGGCGTTCGCGCATGCGCTGATCAACGGCATGCACGCGTACACGCCGACCTGCACGCCAGCGGGGAACACGAGTATCGCCACGCCGTTCCAGGCAGCCATTCACTCGATCCACACCTATCCGTTCATGGTGGTCATCGAGAAGCGCTCCTGCCCGCTGAAATCGTTCTCTGCCCCGAAGCACGGCACGCAGTGGCAGCCACACCTCTGAACCACCGCGACTGACACCGAGACGCTGACCGGGCGTGACGACACGAGCGTCCGCCCCGTGTCATCGTCCCTTGAACCGCCGCCGCCAGCAGAGCTAATCTATTCATCTGATTTGGCCGGTAATTTCCTCGTCATGACACGCCCGTCACTCGCCGTCTTGAAGCAGGCGGGACAGAGACTGTGGCAGCGCGTGGGTTTCGCGTCTCCCACGCCCTCGTCACACCACATGGCCGGTGCGGAATCGATTCGGGCAGAAGACATCGTCCGAATGCACGTGGACGATCGTCAGCCAGCCGCCCGTTCGATCGCCGCCCATATCGAGTTTCTCCTGCCCACGTGCAGCCTGGACGACATCCTGCCGGGCGCCGACCGCGCGGACGTCTGCATGCTTCCCCGCCTCATCCGCACCCATCTGTGGGCGATGCCCGAGCACGAGCTGCTCACGCTTGGCGCCATCATCAGAATGATCCATCCCGCCCGGGTCATCGAATTCGGCACCTTTCACGGGGGCTCGACTCTCGTCATGGCCGCGAACATGGCTGACGGCGGCCGCATCGTGACGTTCGACCTCGATCCCGCCGCGCGTGACACGCACGAACACGGCCTCGGCACAGGCCTGATGGACTTCGATCTCGGCTGCCTGTTTCGTGGCACGCGTTACGCACCGATGATCGAACAGCGCTACGGCAACACCCTCCACGTGGACGACCACGACCTTGCGGAGGGCGCCGACCTCGTCTTCATCGATGCCGACCACACCTACGCGTTTGCCAAACGGGATACCGCCACGGCCCTGACCTGCGTACGGCCGGGCGGGTGGATCGTCTGGCACGACTACACATGGGAACCGGAGCACAGCGAGTGCGCCGGTGTCACCCGGACCGTCAACGAGTTCTTCGAGCAGCACGGAGAGTGCTGGCACATCGCCGGGACGCGTTTCGCGATGCATCGCAGGCCCGCTGCGCACGCTACAACTCCGGCCCCCGCCGCACAGACCGAGTGTCGGCCTGTGCCACTGCATGTATGAGCAGACGCGCCATCGTCACCATCGTCACGCGGAACTATCTGGCGTACGCGAGGGCGCTGATCCGTCAGTGCGTCCGTCACGAGCCGGATGTCGATCGCTTTGTGGTGGTCGTCGACCGCCTGCCGGCGGACGCAGTACCCGGCGTTCCGGATGCGGAAGTTCTCTTCGGCGATGAATTGGGAATCCAGCACTGGCCGAGATTCGCTTTTCAGTACACGCCATTCGAGCTGGCATGCGCGCTGAAGCCCCATGCCATCAGCCACCTCATGCACGTCAGGGGATATGAGGAAATTCTCTACCTCGATGCTGACATGGCGTTGTACGGCCCCCTGTCGCCGGTGTGGGAAGCCCTGACGCGGCATTCCCTTGTCCTCACACCGCACCTCCACAGGCCCATGCCGGAGGGTGGCCTGCAACCCCACGAGTCCCTGTTCACATTTTTCGGAACGTTCAACGGCGGGGTGTGCGCTGTTCGGAACACCGACGTCACCCGCTCATTCACACGCTGGTGGATGTCGATGCTGAATAAAGGCTGCATCGACGATCCCAGGGCGGGTATATTCGTCGATCAGCGCTGGCTCTGCCTGGTACCGGGGCTGTTTCCGGACGTGGGCATCCTGCGGCATGCCGGGATGAATGCGGGCCACTGGAGCCTGCGGCAATTCACTTGGGAGAGCCGGCCAACCGGACCAGCCTCGACATCCGACATGGTCGTCGACGGTCACCCGCTGGTCCTGTTTCATTTCACCGGCATGACGCCGCACAACCCGACACGCTACCTCGCCGAGCAGAGGCACAGTGGCGTCGATGATGTACCGTGGCTGAAGACACTCGTCGAGAGCTTTCACGCAGACGTGCACGCGTCCGGGTCGGCCGGGTGCGTGGCCTGGGGATGCGCCCTGGACACACTGGGAGACGGCACACCCATCCGGCGGGCGTGGCGGGAAGCCATCCGTCGCGAGGAACCGGACTTCGCCGACGTTGAGAATCCCTTCGACGTCGCTGTCCATATCGACTTGCCCTCGCGGTTTCGTGCGATCGAGCGACGCGCCTCCACCTGGCGGCCTGACTGGCGGGTGGCCTGGGAGCCGGAGCGGAATGTATCGGAGAAGTTGCGTCGACTTTGGGAACGCGTCAGCGGCACAGCCCGATCATGGTGGACATAGCGTCGTTCACCACCTGGCGTTCGTTCCTGCGAGGTCTCACAGGCGGCAGACGCCCTCCATGGCGACCAGCGGCGATGCCTGCCAGGCACGACGAAGGGGCGTGGCCCGAGGATCTTTCACAGGCGGACGTGTCAATCCTCCGTCGGGCCGCCGCCTTCACGATGACGAGTGTCGCGCGTCAGGTGGCACTGCTCGAGGCCGTGCAGTACGTCGCGCAGCGGAACATTCCCGGCGCATTTGTCGAATGCGGCGTGTGGCGGGGTGGCAGCGCGATGATCATCGCCATGGCCCTCGTAGAAGCGGGCGTCCTCGATCGGGACCTATATCTGTGTGACACCTACGACGGCATGACGCCGCCGACCGACCTCGACAGGTCGCTGGATGGTCGCACGGCTCGCGAACAGCTCGCCGCAGAGTCAAAAGACGATGCGGCGTCTGTGTGGTGCCGCGTCTCGCTGGAGGAGGTCCGGCGCAACATGGCGTCGACCGGCTATCCGGCCACACGGATTCATCTGGTCGCCGGACCGGTGGAGCATACGATCCCCGCACACGCACCCGCGGCGATCGCGCTCTTGCGCCTGGATACAGACTGGTATGCGTCCACCCGACACGAACTGCACCATCTGTTCCCGAGGGTGAGTCCGAATGGCGTCGTCATTATCGATGACTACGGCCATTGGCAGGGGGCGCGACGGGCCGTCGATGAGTACCTGCAGGAGTGTCGGTCGCACTACCTCATGCACCGGCTGGATTACACGGGCCGCCTGTTGATCAAGAACTGACCTACGGTTCGCCCCGATGCCCACCGGGGCAT
>JBIIDF010000341.1:0-3231 GCA_044238535.1 Vicinamibacterales bacterium | reverse complement strand
GGCATGCGCTGCAACGCGTCGCGGCGCTGAGAGGGCTTCTGGCCACCGCCCGTCGGACGGGGACGATACGACTGGCCATAGGGGGGGCGCGGCCCCCCCGGCGGTGGCATGCCGGGCCGCCCGGGAAATCCGCCAGGGGTCATGCCCGGACGAACGGGAGGCGAGGGCAGGGGGCGCGGTCCGCCCAGCATGGCCGCAGTTCCCGGAGGACGCGAGCCCATCGGATACGCGCCGCGCGGCCCACCGGGCCGATTGGTGGGATTGGCCAGGGTGCCAGTCGCACGCGGCGGCACGGTTGGACGCGGCGGCTGCTGCGGGACGACGGTCCGCTTCGGTACCAGCGGGGGCGCCGTCGGCGGCGCTTGGCCAGGTTCTTCGACCCGCAACCGGATGCTCGGGGGCACGAACCGCCCCGTGAACCGAGGTTCACGCGGGGGTTCTGGCGGGGGAGGCGCGGCGACAACCGGCGGCGGCACCGGCGTCGGCGCGGCGGCGGGCTCAGGCTCCGAGACCTCGGGAACGGCCACCGGAGGCGGCGGGGCGTCCACGGGCGCTTCGACGCGAACCTCGGGGGCCGGCACCACCGGGGCTGGGGGCTCGATGCGTTCCGGGGCCGGAGGGGCCACCACCTGCGGCGCGGCCACGGGGGCCGGAGCCGGCGGCTCCTCAATCACCTCAGGCATGACGGGGACCGACTCGGTCGCCGGGGGCATCTCCACGTCCGCAGCCGGCGCGGCTGACGCGACCGGGGCATGTTCCGACGGTTCGACCTCATCGGCAGACGATGGGGGCTTGACCAGCGTCGGCTTCTTCACCAGGCGGGGCGGACCCAGGGTGGGGGCGGCCGGCTTGGCAGGTTCCGGAGCGGCTGGCCCGGGTTTGCGGGCCTTGCTGGTCGGTTTCGCCGCCTGCTCGGAGAACATGTCGCCCTTGGGCAGTTCGATGCCCCGCTGACGCGCGTGACGGTCGACAAACTGGCGCGCCACGATTTCCTCGAGGGTGCTCGACGCACTCTTGAGTTCGATGCCGTGGTTCTTCTTCAGCAGGTCCAGCACATCCTGGCTGGACATGTTGAGCAGTTCGGCGACTTTGTAGATCCGGACAGTGGCCATTCGTAGTGTGTACTCTCGACTATCAGGATTACGACTGCACGTCGCTGGACTCGGTGGACGCCACATCCTCAGCCGGAGCCTCGGATGCCTGGTCGGCGGCTGCCTCGAGCGCGCCGAACTGCGCCTCGACCTCGCGACGCTTCTCTTCTTCGCTCTTGATGTCGATGCGCCACCCGGTCAGTTTGGCGGCCAGCCGTACGTTCTGGCCCTTCTTGCCGATGGCCAGCGACAGCTGTTTGTCTTCGACCACCACTTCCATCACCCGGTTGGGGTCGTCAATGATCGTGACGCGCTGCACCTTGGCGGGCGACAGGGCGTTGGTCACAAACTGCACCGGGTCCTCGGAGTACTCGACAATGTCGATCTTCTCGCCGCGCAGCTCTCGGATGATGGCCTGGACACGGTTGCCCTTCATGCCCACGCAGGCGCCTACCGGGTCGACGTCGCGCTCACGCGAGTAGACGGCCACCTTGGCGCGGTCGCCGGCTTCGCGCACTGCCCCACGCACCAGCACCGTGCCGTCATAAATCTCCGGCACTTCCTGTTCAAACAGCTTGATCAGCAGCGCGGCATCGGTGCGCGACAGCATGATCTGCGGTCCCTTGAGTCCCTTGCCGACGGCACGAATGACGGCCCGGATGCGGTCGCCCTGCGCGTAGCTTTCGGCGCGCGACTGTTCCTTGCGGGGCAGAATGGCCTCGATCCGGCCGAGCTCGACGATGATGTCACCCTGCTCGAAGCGCTTCACCAGGCCGCTCATGACCTCGCCGACGCGCTGGTGATATTCGGCGTAGACGTTCTCACGTTCCGCTTCGCGGACCTTCTGAAAAATGACCTGCTTGGCCGCCTGAGCCGCGATGCGCCCGAGCGTCTCGGTCGACTTCGGGAATTCAATCTGATACCCCGCCTCGACTTCGGCGTCGTCACCGTAAATCTCACGGGCCTCCGCGACCGAAATCTCTGTATCGGGGTCGGTCACCGCATCGACAATCGTCTTCACGGCAAACAGTTCCACCTGACCGCTGTCCGGGTTGAACTTGGCCTTGAGCGCCTCGTTGGTCTTGAACACCTTACGCGACGCGGTGACGACCGCCTCTTCCATCGCCTCGATGACGATGTTCGGGTCGATGCCTTTTTCCTTGGCCAGCGCGTCAATGGTCTGCAGCAGCGGATTCGTGCTCATGTCAGCTCAGAACTCCACATCGAGACGGGCGCGGGCGATCTGCCCACGTGGCATCCGCACCAGTCGACCCCCCTCTGACTCAAACAGCACCTCGTCACCCTCGATGCCCCGCAGGTAGCCCGCGAAGGCCGTCTGCCGGTCAATCGGCGCACTCAGCACCACCTTGGCCCGCCGGCCGGCAAACCGACGATAGTCGTCGGCCCCGCGCAACGGGCGATCCAGTCCCGGCGACGACACCTCAAGGGTGTAACCGTCGACCGGCACGATTTCTTCCACATCCAGGAGGGCACTGAGCTCCTCGCTGACCCGGGCACAGTCATCGACACTGACGCTGTCGGCCGCAGTGGCCGACGGACCCGGCTTGTCGAGAAACACACGCAGCACCTGCGTGCGCCCCTCGCGGCGCAGTTCCACGTCGAAAATCTCGAGTCCGTGACTGGCAGCGACTCGTGCCGCCAGCGTTCGTACCTGTTCCAGCGGGCCCACAACAAGCCCCCACAAACAAAAAAGAGCGGGCTACAAGGCCCACTCTGGTTATCCAGCCTTAGAACCGAAAGGAGATGATAGCACAGGGGGCCGGTCGTCCCGGGGGGGCGGGGGACCCGCGGCCCCTCAGCCCACGGGGCGCCCGACCAGGTCGTAGGCGTCTGCCCCGACAATCTCCACCGCGACCCGCCGGCCCGGGACGAGGAGCTCCGGTTCGGCTTCGGTCAGGTAGACGACCGGGTCGATCTCCGGCGCCTGGCCTTCGAGTCTGGCGCGCCAGACCCAATCGTGTTCCAGGGACGGGCCGTCGACCATGACCGTGACCACGTCACCCACGCGGTCGGCCTGTCGGCGGGTCACCAGCGCCTGCTGGGTGGTCATCAGCCGCGCCTGGCGGGCGGCCTTGTCCTCGGCGGGCACGTCGTCCACGAGCGCATGGGCGGAGGTGCC
>JBIIDF010000340.1:0-3242 GCA_044238535.1 Vicinamibacterales bacterium | reverse complement strand
CGGGAGAGTGCCGCCAATGAGCGAGCCGGTCTGAAAGTCACCATGGTCGGGCCCGGGCAGGACGGACACCCACCAGGTGGTTCGTGATAACGTAACCCGCGTTGCGTCTGCCGAGAAAGCCGTCGGCGGAAGTGCTCGACCCTACGCTGAGTCCAGTCGGTGACGAGCCGCCTCGTGTCGCCATCGCCGCGGGTTTCATCCGTCCACTCGGCACCTGATGTGTAGCCTTCTTGCATATGCCCAATTGCTCCGCGTCAACGCCGTCATGCGCGCCCAACCGCACGGACGAGATCACGCGAGGCCTGCCGCTGGAACGGCCAGGCATCGAATTCGCTCCGCTTTTTTCACCGGTCGTGACGAAGGAACGTTGCCGTGTGTTCTACGTGGATGTCTGTTCAGCGGCGGACTCCCGCGCCAAGCATCAGGGATATGCTCGTGATGCGATTCTGGACGTTGACGTGGTGTGGACGCCGGGCCTACGCCTGCGCGACTGCGTACCCGACGACAGGACGTTTCACTGGGGCATTGCCTCCCATGTGTTCGAGCATGTCCCCGACCCGCTGGGTTGGCTGGAGCAGGTCTTCGAGACGATGCAGGACGGCGCCATCCTGTCGCTGGCGCTGCCGCTGAAGGATTTCTGCTTTGACCGGTTTCGGCAGCCAACGTCCGCGGCTGAGCTGATCGATGCCTGGCTTCGCCGCGAACGGGTACCCAGCCCTCGCCAGATGTTCGACTTCACGAGTCGAGCGGTCGCCGATGGATTTTGCCGCGTACCCGGGGAGATGCCTGCCCAGCAGCGATTCGAGGACTGCACACGCAGTTACACCCTGGAACAGTCCTTCCACTATGCGCTGCGGACGTGGCAGAGCGGCGAATACCTCGACGCCCACTGTTCGGTATTCACGCCCGAGACCTTCAAGCCACTGTTCGAGCAGATGAACGACTTGGGTATCCTGAATGCGGCGGTCTCGGAACCTGTCGTGGGCGGCAACGAGTTCTACGTGCAGCTCACGCGGCTCGGTCCACCCCGTGTCCCTCACCCAGGGCCATCGTTCTGGAGCCAGACATTCGGTGTCGTACCGGAGGCAGGTGCTCACAGGCGGTGGCTGATGACCCGCCTTCGTCAGTGGCTGTCGTCCCGGTCGTAGGAGGTTCCCGATGCTACACACCTCGATCCTGGTCACCGGCGCCTCCGGCATGGTGGGCCACGCGCTGCTCGCCCGATTGCGTGACGCCGGTGCTGGACATATTCTCGCCCCGTCCAGCCGGGAACTTGATCTTTGCGACACGGCCGCGGTCTTCGAATACTGGCGCCAGCATCAACCGGTCACGGTATTCCACATGCACGCAGGGTTCAAGGCGTTTCTGATCAACTCCCAGATCCAGTCCAACCTGATGCAGGCGGCCATTGCGCATCCTCCCCAGTCGTTGGTCGTGGCTGGCACCGTAGCCGCGTACAGTTACCCCTATGCGCAGATGCCGCTCCGGGAAGAGGATTTCTGGCGGGGCATGCCGCACAGCAGTGAAGGCCCGTATGCCCTCGGCAAGCGTGTCGCGATTCCCTATCTTGAAGGCCTGGCCATTGAGGGCTGCGGCACCCGCTGTGCCATCCTCACCAATCTGTTCGGCCCGCACGATCATTTTGGGAAGGAGGGTGCCCATGTCGTGCCCTCCCTGGTGGCTCGCTTTGTCGATGCCGCAGCCACCAACCGTCCCGATGTCACCGTGTGGGGCAAGCCGGAGACCTCGCGAGATTTTTTGTGCTCCACCGATGCCGCGCAGTACCTGATCGATTTAGCGACGTCTGCGGCGAATGACCGTGGTTTTGCCCTGGTCAATGTCGCGAGTGGCACGGAAACGTCCATGGGCGAACTGGCGCGCATCATCGCCGAAGAGTCAGGGTTTCGCGGGTCGATTCTTTGGAATTCGTCGGCTCCCATCGGTGTGCAGCATCGCGTCCTTGACGTCGCGCGGCTCCATGCCCTGTCGCGGCACCGACCGACCGAGCTGCGGGCCGCGCTCCGGGCGACGATACAGTGGTATGCCGAGCACGGTCGTGACCAGGGGCCTGTCCGACGAAAGAGGGAGTCAGAGCATTCATGACACAGCCACGCACCATCGGCATCGTCTCCAGTGTGGACGTGTCCTGCGGGAACGCTCATTTCACCCGGGTGCTGGGCGAGTCATTATCAGCGCTTCCCGGGGTGGAGGTGGAACTGCTGGGCCTGGACCTGGAACTCACCCAATCCCTGGCGGGCCACGAGCGCAGGCTGGCCGACCAGCATATTGCGGACATCTGCCGGAGAATGCGGCGGCTGGATGCGGTCAACATCCAGTTCGAGCCCGGGTTGTACGGTCGCGGCTTCCCGGATGTTGCGCGCCGCTTCAGGCGTCTGTTGGACGCCAACCCCAACACGTTCGTGACGCACCACGCCGTCCGCACAGTGGATCGCATGAATATTCCTGAGCGGATGCTTAACGCGGTGGGAAGCTTACTGTCCTTCAAGCCGGGACTGGCTATGCGACAGGCCCGGAAGGCCCAGAAGCTGCGTCTGGACGTGGCGTCGGCACGCGCGTACGTGAAGATGGTCGCGACACGCGGGCGGAGTATGGTCGTGCACACCGGGCGGTCGGCGCGACGCATTCATCGCAGTTGGCCCGACGCCGACGTTCACGTGCACCCGCTGCGAATCGTTGAGCCTGGCTCGAGGTCCGGCGAAGGATTTGTCGACGCGCTGAAGCACAGGCTGCTGCTGCCGCCTGACACCGTGACCGTGGGGGTGTTCGGCTATTTCGGTGGCTACAAGGGGATGGACACGGCCTTGCGAGCGCTCAAGCGACTCCCGAGGAACCATCACCTGCTCGTCTTTGGACGACAGCACCCGCAAACCATTCGCCAGCAAGAGCCGGTCGGTGGGGCAGTCGCGACCCTCGTCACGCTCGTCGACCATCTGAGGCTGTCGTCCCGGGTGCACTTCCTTGGCGAGCTCGATGACCAGGATTTTTCGGACGCGGCGGCCGGCGTGGACGCCGTGTGGCTGCCCTATCTTGAAGTAGATCAGGATGGCTCAGGCATCGCGGCGATTGCCTTCGACGTGGCGAAGCGCATCCTCGCGAGCAACTCCTCAGCCTTCGATGAACTGTTGCAGCTGATTCCGTATGACGGCGTCGAACGCTTTGACATCGGAAACGACCTGGAACTGGCCCAGAAGACGTTGTCCCCGTCCGGCCGGGTCTCGAGG
>JBIIDF010000064.1:0-11578 GCA_044238535.1 Vicinamibacterales bacterium | reverse complement strand
TCAGAGCAAGAAGTACTAGAAAATCAAGCGCTTCTTTCTAGAACACTGAAGCACCTGTCATGACGTCGTAGGATCCCCCGGTGGGTAGACAATCGAGGGGCGACGGCGCCTGGCTCTGACGTTGGCCCCAGAACGCGACAGATTCCGCGAGCCAGAGGCCACTTCAGCGGTCGGTGGCAATGGCCCCTGCCGCGCGTACTCATCGGGTGTGCGATGGCTTAGTGCGCCGTGGCGACGGAGATGATTGGAGTCGATGCGCCACGCGTCGAACGTGGCCTGGGCATCGGCGTGCGAGGTGAATGGATGAACGTTGAGACCATCGTCGCGCAGCTGCCCGTGAAACGACTCAATAACGGCATGTTCGCCGGGTTTACCGGGACGGATGAAGTCGAACTGGACGCCCCGGGCGAAGGCCCAATCCTCACGGGCGCGCGACATGAATTCGGTACCCTGTTCGACGGTGAGGGACGTAGGACTCGGGCCGCCTACGAGCGCCCGATCAAGGACCTCACCGACCGTGCGCCCGCACATGCGTGCGGCGACTTCACGGATCGGACGCTGGCGACTCCACTGTTCGACCACGGTGAGCACCCGGAAGGGGCGGCCATCGGCGAGCGCATCGTGAACGACGTCCATGCGCCAGCGCTCGGACGGGCCCGCCGGTGCCGGTGCGGGCCCGCGGTACCACGCGATGTCTTTCCGGCGCCGCACCTGCATGCGTCGCTGCAGGCCCTCGACGTGAGACCAGCGACGGACACCCGTCTTCTTGACCGGCCACCCCTCTCGTCGCAACAACACCCAAATGCGTGTGAAGTCAACGCGCGGCCGGGCGTGTGCCCACGCGTGAATGCGCGACCGCAACGCGGCCTGGTCATCCCGCCGGAACCGGCGATACCAGGTGGCTCGACTGAACTGCGCCACATGACAGCCCCCCAGGCCGCTGACGGCAAAAGTGTCGTGCATCCACGCCGCCCGCTCGCGGCGCTGTGTGGCCCTCCGGCTAATCTCCGGAGTGCCTCGGTCAGGATGTGCTTGTCGAGAGAGAGGTCCGCCACGAGGCGTGTGAGACGTGCTGGCTCGTCCTCCAGCGAGCGCAGCTGCCGGAGCTCCGCTACGCCCAGGTGGGCGTATGTCGTTTTTCGGAGGGAGAAGGTCGCCTCGCTGACGCTCATCTGCCGGCACACATCCGTGACCGGGGATCTATCGTCGACATACCGCAACACGTCTGTGCTCTCCGCTTCCGTGCATGTCCTCTGCTTCATGGTCCGCTCCCTGTCAAGGACCGTCCGAAGCCGCTCTCTAGCTCTAGTGGCAGCTGCCATCGTTTACCCGCGGGACGTCAGATTGACAGTCAGTCGCCGACAGCGGCATCGCGTGGGTCATGCGCTCGGAGCAACACGCCATCATTCCCCTGAAACGGCGCCGCCGCGGCCACGCGCCGATTGGCCACGCGTGGCCTGATCGCATGGCCAGCCTCGGACCGGACGCCGATAGACCGCGACCACGGTCCGGCAGAGCGCATCGTCCTGCGCCAGCAGGTCGCAAGTTCGCGGCTCGTCACGCGGCCACTGGGCGCAGGGCGCGTGCCCCGGGGATGAGACAAGTTGCGGGGCCACCGGTTTCGACCGACCGCAGCAACGAACAGCCCGCGTGCCACAACGCAGCGCGCGGCGCACGTCCCTGCCGCGCGGCTCAACCGTGACCGAACGCCTGCTCGCCGAGGCCGTCCGACGGATGGCAGGCGTCGGGCGCCGAGGTGCCGTCAGTCTCGCGACGTTCGCAGCGCCGCGTCGAGGTCACGCCACAGGTCGTCCACCGACTCGATGCCGACGCTGAGCCGCAGCAACGTCGGCGGCAGATGGCCCTGCCCCGGCACGGCAGCCCGCCGCTCCATCGTCGACTCCACGGCACCGAGGCTTGTGGCGTGCTGAATCAACGTCACGTGGCGGCACACCGCATCGGCCGTCTCCGCAGTCCCCCTGACATCGAACGAGATCACCGAGCCGTACGCCGCCATCTGGCGGATGGCTGCGGCGTGCGTGGGGTGGGTCGTCAGCCCCGGATAGCGCACCGCCGTCACCGCCGGGTGCGTGACCAGGCGCTCGGCCACTTCGTGTGCCGTGCGCTGCGAACGTTCGACCCTGAGCGCGAGCGTGCGCAGCCCGCGCAGGGCCAGGAACACTTCGAGGGTACCGGGCGTCGCCCCCGCAAGTTCGCGACCGTGCCGCAGGGCATGCAGGCGAGCCTCGTCCCGCGCCACGACAATGCCGGCCAGCAGATCAGAGTGACCACCCAGGCTCTTGGTCGCCGAGTGCACCACGACATCGGCCCCAAGGGACAGCGGCCGCTGATTGAGCGGCGTCGCAAACGTGTTGTCGACGGCGAGCGTGGCGCCGGGCTTCCGTGGTGCGGCGCAGATGATGTCGAGGTCTGCCACCACCAGCAGCGGGTTCGACGGTGACTCGAGCCAGATCAGGTCGGCCTCCCCGCACGCCTCGACCCACGCCGACGTCTCTGTCGCTGACACGGTGCGCACGCGCCAGCGCCCCTTCCGCTCACCTGCCCGGACCAGCCCCGTCACTCCCTGGTAACAGTCATCGGGAATGACAATCAGCCCGCCCACCGACACCTGGTCGATGATGGCCGCGATGCCGGCCATGCCGGAGGCAAAGGCCACCGCATGACCGCCTTCCAGCCCGCCCACGGCGGCCTCAAACGCCTCCCACCCCGGCGTACCATCGTCACGGGAGTAGGCCCGGGTATCGCCCAGCACGAAGTTGGAGGCCGGGCTCATCGGCACATTCAGCGGAGCGCCGGGACGATGATCACGACCGGCGGACACGAGCCATGACTCAACGGACAGGGGCGTAGGCGAGTGGCCAGGCACAGGGTGATCCGACATGGTGCCGGCATGGTAGCAAACCGGCGATAGCCGAAGGCCGGGCGAGACCGCTAGAATCGGAAGTCATCGTGCCGACCTCAGTCCTCTCGCTCTGCCTCGGGTGTGTCCTGATTGCCCTGCTGTCCGTGGCGGGCTGTGTGTCACCACCGGCCCCGTCAAAACCTGTCATTGCCGTCATTCCCAAAGGTGTGTCGCACACGTTCTGGCAGATGGTGAAAGCGGGTGCCGACGCGGCAGGGGCCGAGTTTGATGTGGCGATCGACTGGAAAGGCCCGGCTGCGGAGACCGACATCACGACCCAGATCAACATCGTGGAAGACGCCATCAGCCGCGGCGTCGCCGGCATCGTGCTCGCCCCTTCACACGGCGAGGCACTGGTGCCGATGGTCGAGCGGGCCACGCGCCAGCACATTCCTGTGACCGTGTTCGACTCGGGGCTGTCGAGCGAGGCGTATGTCTCGTACGTGGCCACCGACAACCGTGCGGGAGGCGTGCAGGCCGCTGAACGCATGGCGACGCGACTCAATGGCCGGGGCACCGTCGCCATTCTCGGAGTGAAGAAGGGCTCCGTCTCGACCGATGAACGTGAGCAGGGCTTTGCCGACACCCTCGCGCAACGCTTCCCGGACATCACGGTCGTGCAGTGGCTGTACGGCGAGGCCAGCGCCACGCGCTCGCTCTCGGTGGCCGAAGACATCCTGACGGCCCATCCGGATGTGCAGGGCATCTTCGCGTCGAATGAAACATCGACCGTGGGGGCCGTGCGCGCGCTCCGGCAGCGGCAGCGCCACGGTGCGGTCGTGCTCATCGGCTTCGACGCCACACCTGACCTGCTGAAGGAAGTGCGCGAGGGCGCGATCGACGCGCTGGTCCTGCAGGACCCCTACCGGATGGGCTACGACGGCGTGCGCACCATCATCGACGCGCGGGCCGGGCGTACTCCCGCACGTCGCATCGACACCGGCGTGGCCCTGCTCACACGCGAGTCGATCGACCGTCCCGAGATGCAGCGGCTGACCCGCACGCCCTGACGGCCCATGGCGACGCGCCTTCCCGTGCTCGACGTGCAGCACGTCTGCAAGCGCTACGCGGCACAGCCCGTGCTGACTGACGTGAGCCTCACGGTACACGGCGGCGAAGTCCACGCGCTGCTCGGCGGGAATGGTGCGGGCAAGTCGACGCTGCTGAAGATTCTCGCCGGTTCGGTCGCATCTGACAGCGGCACCATCCGCGTGGACGGCCATCCGGTGCGGTTCCGCTCGCCGGCCGAGGCGCTGAGGGGCGGCATCGCGCTGGTGCACCAGGAACCCGCCCTTGCCCCGCATCTCACGGTGGCCGAGAACATCGGTCTCGGGCGCGAGCCGCGACGCGCCGCATGGCTGCCCTTCATTGATCAGACGCAACTTGAGACCGTGGCCACTGAGGTAGTGCGTCGTGTGGGATTCCCGATTGACGTGCGCGCACCCGTGGCGCACCTCAGCGTGGCCCAGCGTCAGATGGTCGACATCGCGCGTGCCGTGGCCGCGGCGCGACGGGTCGTGCTCCTGGATGAACCCACGGCCGCGCTCAGCCCCAAGGAAACGGACGACCTGTTCGCCACCATCGCCAGGCTGCAACACCAGGGACTCGCGCTGGTGTACGTCACCCATCGCCTCGATGAGGTGGCGCGCCTGGCCACGCACCTCACGATCCTGCGTGATGGGCGCGTCGCACATGCCGGCACCGCACAGGGCCTGTCGCACACGGCGATGGTGGAACATGTCGTCGGTCGTCCGCCAACGGACGAGTTTCCGGCGAAAGGCACGACGACTGCGCGCGTCCGCCTGCGTGTCGGTCACCTGAGCGTACCGGGTCGCTTCGCACCGATCAGCATCGACGTGCATGCCGGCGAAATCGTCGGCCTCGCCGGGCTGCCTGACGCCGGCTGCCGTGAAGTACTCGAGAGTATGTTCAGGGGGACCCCCACCGCATCAGGCACGGTCGAGGTCGATGGACGCACGCTTGCCCCTTGCACGCCACGGGCGTCGCTGGCTGCAGGCATGGCGCTGCTGACAGATGACCGCCGTTCGCAAGGACTCTGCCTCAATCGGCCCCTGCGCGAGAACATCAGCCTGGCCGCCCTGGCGCTGCAGCCGCAACACGGCCTCGCGCTTCGTCGCGCCGAGGATGCGATGGCGGCGGAAGGCATGGCCCGGTGCGATATCCGGCCGGCGGCTCCGGAGCAGCCCATGACACATTTCAGCGGAGGCAACCAGCAGAAGGCTCTGCTCGCGCGCTGGCTGGCGGCCGGCAGCCGCATTCTTCTGCTCAGCGAGCCCACCCGCGGAGTGGATGTCGGCGCCCGCGCCGAACTCTACCGCCAGCTGCGGGTCCTCACTGATGACGGGGCGGCCCTACTCGTGCAGTCGTCCGACTTTCGTGAACTGCTCGGGCTGACCGATCGGGTGCTGGTGATGCGTCGTGGTGCGCTCGTCGGTGAATTCCTTCCGGGTGCCATCACGGAACAGCAACTGCTCTCGCTGGCATCGGTCGGTGAGGTGGCGTCATGACGCGCCGGTGGATGCAGCGCCTGTGGCCCGTCGCCAGTCTGCTGGCACTCTGCGTGCTGATTCCCGTGGCCGAGTGGCTCTGGCTCGGACACGAATCGCGGTTCCTCACCCCCGCCAACTTCGCAGCCATCGTCCGGCAGACGGCGGCGATCACGATCATGGCTGTGGGCATGACGATGGTGATGGTGGCCGGCGGGGTCGACCTCTCGGTGGGTTCGGTGGTGGGCGTGGCGGCCGTCAGCGGTTCGCTCGCCATGGTGCAGGGCTCGGTGGCGGTGGGCATGGCAGTCGCGCTCGCGGTCGGGGCCGTGTGTGGCTGGCTCAACGGGGTCGCCACCACATGGCTGCGCATTCCGCCGTTCATCGTAACGCTCGGCACCATGGGCATCTATCGGGGTGTGGCACTGCTGCTCTCGGGTGGCACGGCCGTCACGGGACTTCCTCCTGGCGCCGGATGGCTCGCAGAGGCGCATGTGGCCGGTGTGCTGCCGTTGCCGCTGCTGCTGGTCGGCGGCGTGTCGCTCGTGATGCATGTGCTGCTGACGCAGACCACGGTCGGCCGGCACAGTTACGCGGCTGGCAGCAATGCCGAGGCCGCACGCTACGCGGGAGTCAACGTCGAACGCACGCGACAGATGGGTTATGCCCTGCTCGGCGTGCTGTGCGGTCTGGCGGGTGCGCTCGACCTGGCGCGCACTGTGACCGGGCAACCCAACGCCGGGGAGACCTACGAACTCAACGTCATCGCTGCCGTGGTCATCGGCGGTGGAAGCCTGACCGGGGGCCAGGGCACCGTGGCCGGCACCCTGGTCGGCGCGCTCATCATGGGCGTTCTGGCGAATGGCGGCAACCTGCTGCAGGTGTCGCCCTTCGTGCAGAAGATCATCATCGGTGCGGTCATCATTCTCGCCGTCACGGCCGACGAAGTGCGTCGGCGTCGTGACGGCGTGATCGGCACCTGATGCCGGCCGACTGAGGCGCCCTCAGCTCCCGGGCACCATCACATGTGCGCTGGTGGTGCCCGCGTTCATGATCCAGGCTCCGCCCTGCTTATTGTGATCGGGCAGTCCGGTCGACTGGGTCGTGGCCCCCGGCACGGCGATGGTCATGTGCAGACGCGTGGCGGTCGCATCCTTCCCGCTCAGGGTGTAGAACACGGATCCGTATTCGGGCTTGACGCGCGTGCCGTCCTTTTCGGCGGCGTCGAGCGCGGCCTGCCGCTTCATCCGGTCGAGCTCGGCTTCCATACGGCGGTTCTGCGCCACGCGCTCGAGGTTGCCGGCGCTGGTGCACTGCACCGAATATGGCTGCTCGGTCGGCAGCCCCGACTGGTCGTAGCAGACGATGCGGTTGGTGCCGGGCCGCAGCACGTCATAGCTGTAGTCGGCCTTCCAGCGAATCACCATGGCGCCGTCACGGGCCTGACGCGGCGCGGCGGCGAGCGCTCGTTCGATCGCCTCGGCGTCGCCGGCCGCCGGCTGCGCCTGCGCCGTCAACCCCGCCGCCGCCAGGCCTGCCAGAATGACTGTGAAGATGCGTCTCATCGGAAGAGTCTCCTGAAGTGATGGGAGCGGTGTGCTCAGGTCTAACTGTAGCCGAAGCGGTCTCAGCAGGCCGCCCCCCTGCGGGAACTGTTTCCGGAACGCCACCGTCAAATCCACCGGCACCCTTATGTGCCACCCCATCAGAGGAGAACCATGCTCAGCATCCGTGACCTCCGCTATGTATATCCCAATGGCACCGTGGCTCTCGACGGTGTCTCCCTCGACCTGCCCCACGGGATGTTCGGCCTGCTGGGCCCGAACGGCGCCGGCAAGAGCACACTGATGCGGTGTATCGCGACCCTGCAGGTGCCCCAGGCGGGAGGCATCATGTTCGACGGCATGGACGTGCTGGCAGACCCGCAGTCGCTGCGGCGCACGCTCGGATACCTGCCGCAGGATTTCGGGGTCTATCCCAGGGTCTCGGCCTGGGACCTGCTCTCGCATCTGGCCGTGCTCAAGGGCTACAGTTCACGGGGCGAGCGGAAGGACACGGTCGAACACCTGCTGCGGCAGGTCAACCTCTGGGATGTCAGAGGCAAGGCCGTGGCAGGGTACTCGGGGGGCATGCGCCAGCGCTTCGGCATCGCGCAGGCTCTGCTCGGCAACCCACGGCTGGTGATTGTCGACGAGCCGACCGCCGGACTCGATCCCGAGGAACGCCAGCGCTTCCTCAACCTGCTGGCCGACATCGGCGAGCAGGTCGTCGTCATTCTGTCGACACACATTGTCGAGGACGTGGCCGAGCTGTGCCCCCGCATGGCCATCCTGGCCGGAGGCCGCATCGCGGCCCAGGGCGCACCAGGGGCGCTGGTCGACGACCTCCGCGGGCGCGTCTGGCGCACCGTCGTGCAGAAAGATCAGGTCGAGGCACTCAAGCACTCCCACCGTGTGATTGCGACCAAGCTTCAAGCCGGCCGCACCCTGCTGCATGTCCTCGCCGATGACCGCCCCGGCGACGACTTCACCGAAGCCACGCCGGGGCTCGATGACGTCTACTTTGCCACACTGGCATCGATGCGCCGCGCGGCGTGAGGCCTTGTCATGCTGCGCCACATCGTCGCGTTCGAACTCCGTTACCAGCTCAGGTCGCCTGCCTTCTGGGTGACGTTCCTCCTGTTCTTCCTGATCACCTTCGGCGCCGCGGCCTCTGACCAGATCAGCCTCGGGGGCGACGGCGGCAACGTGCATGTCAACGCGCCGTTTGTCATTGCCCAGTCGTCACTGATTCTGCAGCTGTTCGGATTGTTTGTGGCGGCCGCCTTCGTCGCCAACGCCGTCGTACGAGACGACGAGGCGCGGTTTGGCGGACTGCTGCACTCGACCCGCCTGCCCGTGCGCGACTATCTGCTGGGGCGCTTCATCGGCGCATGGCTCATCGGCCTGCTGGCCATGGCCAGCGTGCCGCTTGGCAACGCCGTCGGGGCCGCGATGCCCTGGCTCGATCCCGACACCGTTGGCCCGTTCAACCCCGGCTGGTACCTGTATGCGTGGCTGGTGCTGAGCGGACCGACGCTGCTCATCAGCTCGGCCGTGCTGTTTGCGGTCGCCCTGCTGACGCGATCGATGTCACAGACATATGTGGCGGTCGTGGTGCTGCTGGTGGGATACCTCGTCGCGATGGGCCTCCTGTCGCAGCCCCGCTTCGAGTCGATCGTCACGCTGGTCGACCCGTTCGGCATTGCCGCACTGGCGATCAGCACGAAATACTGGACGGCCCTGGAACTGAACACGCGCATGCCGCCGCTGGAAGGTGCACTGCTCTGGAACCGCGTCCTGTGGACCGCGGCCACGGTGGTCGTGCTGGCGCTGTCCGTGCGGCTGTATCGCATCGAGGGACGGCCGTGGCGATGGCGTCGTCAGGTAGTTGCGAACGACATGGCGACCGATACGGCATCGGCCCCCGCGGCCGCCACGGGCGTGCCGGAGGCGCTGTCCCAGCCGAGTCCCTCCTGGGCTGCCCGCGACCGCGCGGCCCTCTGGGCACTGGTCAGGCATGACATGGCTGCCGCCTTCCGTCATCCCGGCTATGTCGTGCTGGTGCTGGCAGGCTGCCTCAATGCCGGAGCCGCACTCTGGTTTGCGGACGAGATGTACGAAGCGGCCACGCTTCCCGTCACCCGCGTCATGATTCAGACGCTGGCTGGGGCGTTTGCCATCATTCCGCTGATCATCGCGATGTATTACGCCGGAGAACTGGTGTGGAGCAGCCGCGAGCGGCGCCTGCACGAGATGCTCGACGCCACGCCTGCTCCCGACTGGGCCTTTGCCGTGCCGAAGATGCTGGCCATCAGCCTCGTGCTGGCCTCGACGCTGCTGGGCAGCGCCGGCGTCGCCGTCGGCATCCAGCTGGCCAAGGGATACACCACGCTGGAGCTGAGCCACTACCTGCTCTGGTATGTCCTGCCGTGGACGGTGGATGTGACGCAGTATGCGATCCTCGCCATCTTCGTGCAGGCCGTGGTGCCGTCCAAGCCCATGGGCTGGATGGTGATGATGGCCTACATCGTGTCGCAGTCGGCCCTGTCGGCCCTCGGCCTCGAACACCCGCTGTTTGTCTTCGGGGCATCCACACCCGAACCCCTGTCCGACATGAACGGCCAGGGCGTGTTTGCGATGCACGCCGCCTGGTTCCGGGTTTTCTGGTCGGCCTGCACGGTGGCCCTGGCGGTACTCGCCACGGCCCTGTGGCGCCGCGGTACTGTCGTATCCCTGCGTCATCGCCTGGCGCGACTCCGAGTGCGACTCACGGGCGTGCCTGGCGCGCTCGTGACCGCCAGCCTCGTGCTGATGCTGGGGACCGGCACGTGGATTGTCTACAACACCAACGTGCTCAACGTCTATCGCACGGCTGAGGCCACGCGCGATGTGCAGGCGGCCCTCGAGCGGACCCTGTCGCCCTTCGAGCAGGTCGCGCAGCCCCGCATCACCGATGTCACACTCAGGGTCGACCTCTATCCCGACGACCGCCGCGCCGTCATTCGTGGACAGTATCTGCTGACCAACCGGTCCGAGTCACCCATTCCCGCCCTGCACGTGCAGGTGCCGGAAGAGCTTGACGTCACCAGCCTCGAGGTGACCGGGGCGCAGCTCGAGCAGCACTGGCCCGAGTTTGCCCACCGCAGGTTCCGCTTTGACACGCCGCTGCCGCCGGGCGGCAGCACGACGGTCTCGTTCGATCTCGTCCGCCAGCAGCGTGGCTTCAAGCATCGCCGCAACGACACCCGGCTGGTCGGTAACGGTACGTTCCTCGACAACAGTGAAATCACGCCGACGATTGGCGTCGATCGGTCACTCTACCTGCAGGACCGCAACGAACGGCGCAAGCGCGGACTGGCGCCCGAGTCGCGGCCACGCCCACTGGAAGATGAGGCGGCGCGTGACACACAGTTTCTCCGTCAGGACAGTGACTGGGTGCAGGCCGACATCACAGTGAGCACGGTCGCCGACCAGATCGCCGTGGCCCCTGGCTATCTGGTCTCTGAAGACGTCAAGGACGGACGGCGCATGGTGCGCTATCGCACGGACGCGCCCATCCAGCATTTTTTCTCGATTCAGTCGGCACGCTACGCCGTCGCCCGCGACCGCTGGAAGAACGTCGACCTGGCGGTCTACTACCATCCGCCGCATGCCTCGAACGTCCAGACGATGATCGCGGCGATGAAGACGTCGCTGGACCTGTTCAGCACGGCGTTCAGCCCGTTTCAGTTCAGGCAGCTGCGCATCCTCGAGTTTCCGGCCTATGCCACGTTTGCCCAGTCGTTTGCCAACACCGTTCCGTATTCCGAAGGCATCGGGTTCATCCAGCACCGGAAGAACGAGGATGACATTGACGGCGTGACCTACGTGACGGCGCACGAAGTCGCGCATCAGTGGTGGGGCCACCAGCTCATCTCGGCGAATCAGCAGGGGGCGACATTCCTGGTCGAGTCGCTGGCACAGTATTCGGCGCTGCGGGTGATGGAGCAGGTCTACGGACCTGCGCAGATCCGGAAGTTCCTCAAGCTGGAGATGGATCGCTACCTGCGCGCGCGCGGCAGCGAACGGCTGGAGGAACTGCCGCTCGTCCGCGTCGAGAATCAGGGCTACATCCACTACCAGAAGGGCGGCATTGCCATGTATCTGCTCAAGGAAGAGCTTGGGGCAGAGGTGGTCGACCGCGCCCTGCGGCGCCTGCTGGCGACCTACGCCTTCAAGCCTGCGCCGTATCCGAACCCCACCGACTTCGTGCGGTTGCTGCGAGAAGAGGCCGGGCCGGCGCACGATGCCATCATCCGTGACCAGCTCGAGCGCATCACGGTCTACGACGTCGCGGCCCGCACGGCCACCACACGCCAGATCGACGGCGGCCTGTGGGAGACGACGCTCGAGGTCGATGCTGCCAAGCGCTATGCCGATGGACAGGGACAGGAAACACCGGTCCCGATCGAAGACACCTTCGAGGTCGGCCTCTTCACGACTGAGCCAGGGAAGCGCGGGTTCCGCAGCGAGCACGTGCTGGCGATGGAGCGCCGTCCCCTGCGCGATGGGCGGCAGCAGTTCGTGATTCGCAGTGCCGCCCAGCCGGCGTTTGCGGGCATCGACCA
>JBIIDF010000339.1:0-3251 GCA_044238535.1 Vicinamibacterales bacterium | reverse complement strand
GCCGGCCTGTCGCCAACGCGATCGTCTGGCAGAGCCGCGTGACCGCACCGATTTGTGAACGCCTGAAGGCTGCGGGGCACGAACCGATGGTGCGGCAGAAGACAGGGCTCGTCCTCGATGCCTATTTTTCTGGCACCAAGATCAAGCACCTGCTGGATGCCCACGACGGCCTGCGCGCCCGTGCGGCTCGGGGCGAGATTCTCTTCGGCACGATCGATACCTTTCTCGTCTGGCGCCTGACGGGCGGTGCCGTGCACGTGACCGATGTCAGCAACGCCAGCCGCACGCTGCTGTTCAACATCCACACGCAGCAGTGGGACGATGAGCTGCTGGCGCTGCTCGATGTGCCGCGGGCGATGTTGCCCGAGGTGCGCGACTCGAGCGAGGTCTACGGCACGACGGAGCCGAACCTCTTCGGTGCTGCCATTCCGGTCGCCGGCATTGCGGGAGACCAGCAGGCCGCACTGTTCGGGCAAGCGTGTTTCGACGCCGGCAGCGCCAAGAATACCTATGGCACCGGTTGTTTCATGCTGCTCAACACGGGCGCCACACCTGTGCCGTCGGAACACGGGCTGCTGACCACGATTGGGTGGCGCATCGGTGGCCAGACGACCTACGCCCTCGAAGGCTCGGTGTTTGTGGCCGGTGCCGCCGTGCAGTGGCTGCGCGATGGCCTGCAGGCCATCGAGACCTCGGCCGGCGTCGAGTCACTGATGGCGGAGGTGACGGATACCGACGGCGTGTATCTCGTGCCCGCGTTCGTCGGGCTTGGCGCCCCCTACTGGGATCCGCATGCCCGAGGCACCATCGTCGGTTTGACGAGGAATACCCGGATGGCCCACATCGCGCGGGCGGCTGTGGAGGCGATGGCGTATCAGACCCGCGACGTGCTGCAGGTGATGCAGCAGGAATCGCACCTCCCGCTGGTGAGCCTGAAGGTCGACGGTGGCGCGGCGGCCAACGCGATGCTGCTGCAGTTTCAGGCGGACCTGCTGAACGTGCCGGTGCGTCGCCCCGTGGTGGCCGAGACGACGGCCCTCGGGGCCGCCTATCTGGCAGGTCTCGCCGTCGGCTACTGGCAGGGGCTGGACGATGTGACGCGCAACTGGGCGCTTGACCGGGAGTTCCAGCCAGCCATGCCGGCCCCCGAGCGCGAACGGTTGTACGCCGGATGGCGTCGGGCCGTCGAACGGTCGCGCGACTGGGCGCGCGACTGAGCGCCGCCGCGGCTTACTGCGGGAAGAGTTGTTCGCGGGCCCACTCGTTGCGGCCCGCGAGGTGGTAGACGAGCGTGCGAGCCACCTCGGGCATGTACACCGCCGAGGGAATGAAGGCACTGAACCCGAACTGCTGCGCATCGTCGATGCCCCAGGCCCCCAACTGGTGGGCGTCTGGCGAGGCGGCTTCGCTGGCGTTGAGCCGCTGCGCCAGAGCGGGGTCGGCTTCGATGGGCAGCAGCAGCCGCATCTGCAACCCGCTGCCCAGGTCTGGGTGCTGTACCGAGGCGTCGAGCTCGAGGCGCGACGGTTGCCCCTGAGCAAACTCGAGGTCGGCCGACAGGCGCTGGCGGTCACTCGAGGCGCGTAGCCACGGCCGCGGTTCCAGATGCACCAGCTGCGCGATCTGCTCGGGCGTGAAGGCACTGGGCCCCTGCCCGCGCTCGCGATAGACCGCGTCGACATTGACCAGTTCGTCGTGCTTGCGGCGACTGCCTGCCGTGGGATGTGCGGTCAGCGCCTGATGGCCGCCGAAGATGCGTGCCAGTTCGGCCGCTTCCGCGTGCGCGTCGGCAACCTGCAGCGCGCAGGCGTGGATGGCCAGCATGCGGGCCATCGGCCAGTTCTCGTCGGTGAGCGTGACCGAGGCATGCAGGCGGATGGTGCCGGCCGCCTGGTCAGCCACGTAGGCACTGAGTGTCGACAGGGTGTTCATCGAGGCCAGACGTTCCCAGGTCGTGGCGCCCATCGGGACCCCGCGCAGCAGGTCAGTCTCGATGTGAAGCGTGGTAGCCGGCACCCCGTCGAGCAGCCGGTGCCGGTCGAGCCGGACCCGCTGGGCCAGGGGGCCTGCCCACCAGTCGAAGCCGCGCGGATGCCCCTCGAACCACGGGAATTCCAGCTGCAGGCCGTCGATCAGAAAGTTGATGGTGTCGACTTCAATTTGCGATGTCACGATGGCGAGTCCACACAGCATGATACAGAGCGATGGAGACCGCTGTCGCGACATTCAGCGAATCCACCCAGCCGGTCATGGGAATCGAGACGGTCACATCGGCGGCGCGCCTGGCCTCCTCAGAGAGTCCGTCGCCTTCGGCGCCGGCCAGCAGGGCGATGGGCTGGTCGGGGCGAGACCACTCGGGCAGCGTGGCCTCTGCAGGGGGCGTGGTGAGTGCCACCACGACGAATCCGCGGGCCCGCAGCCAGTCGAGCGCGTTCGGCCACTCCGGCGCCAGGATGTAGGGCACCTCGAGCGTGGCCCCCATCGACGTGCGGATCGCCTTCCGATAGAGCGGGTCGCCGCATCCAGGGCCCAGCACAATCAGGTCGGCGCCCAGCGCGGCCGCACTACGGAATATGCCGCCGATGTTGTCGGGATTCGTGACGCGCTCCAGAGCCACAATGCAGCGTTGGGTGGCGGGCGCTATGGTCTGGAGCGCGAGGGCCTCGGGGCGTCGGGCCAGCGCGAGGCAGCCGCGGTGCAGATGAAACCCGGTGAGCGACTGCCAGTGCTCGGCGGCCAGTCGATACACCAGCAGCCCGGGCGTGTCGGCGAGGGCCGGTGCCAGCTGTATCCAGGCCGCAGGCGTCACCAGGACAGACAGCAGGCGGCCCTCCCAGCGGCCGGTCTCACGGGCCAGGGTCACCAGACGCGGCACAACCAGTCGTCCCTCCACGAGGCACAGCCCGTCCGCTTCGAGGGCCTGCGGATCGGTGAGCGCCCGGTAGCCGGACAGACGCGGGTCATCCCACGTCGGCACATCGATTACTGATGCCATTCGGGGCGCTGCACCACGGGCAATTGCAGGGCCCGTTCGCGGTCGAGATCGAGCGACCCGACGTGAAGCGCGAGTGGTGCGCGGACCCACTTGTGCACCGACTGCGAAAACAGCGTCACGAACCGGCGGGCATCGGCGGCGCATGCCTCAGCCGACCGCTCAGGGAAGACGTGCCGGAGTGCCGTCTCCAGTTCCGCCACGCCCATCTTTTCGCCGGCATGCAGATAGAGACAGGCATCGAGGACGGGGAAGGGCA
>JBIIDF010000338.1:0-3255 GCA_044238535.1 Vicinamibacterales bacterium | reverse complement strand
TACTGCGCTGCACATGGCGTCTTTCACTGCCGTTCGTGTGTGCAGCGCCCTCGTGCTCGTCGCCACCCTCGGGCGACCTGTGCTTGCACAGCCACCCGCGCAGATACGTCCGGACGCGCCGCCGGCCGCCGGCGTGCTGCTCGTGCCCGATGCCGTGTTTGATGGCACCACCCGCCATCAGGGCTGGGCCGTGCTGGTCCTGGGCGAGCGCATCGAGTGGGCCGGGCCGGCCGCCTCCGCACCGGCGTCGCCAGGTCTGCGCCGATCACCCTTGCCGGGCACGACGCTCATGCCTGGGCTCATCGAAGGGCACTCGCACCTGCTGTTGCATGCCTACAACGAGACGCCCTGGAACGATCAGGTGCTGCGCGAACCGCTGGCCTACCGCGTCGCCCGCGCCGTGGTGCATGCCGAGCAGACGCTGATGGCCGGTGTCACCACTGTGCGTGACCTCGGCAGCGAAGGCGCCGGCTATGCCGATGTTGGCCTCAAGCGCGCCATTGACGAAGGCATCGTGCCCGGTCCCCGCATGCTCGTGGCCGGACCGGCGATGGTCGCGACCGGCAGTTACGCCCCGAAGGCATTCGCCCCCGAATGGCACGTGCCCCAGGGGGCCGAGGAGGCCGACGGCCTCGATGGCGTCACGCGCGTCGCCCGCGATCAGATCGGGCGCGGCATCGATCTCGTGAAGATCTATGCCGACTATCGCTGGGGACCCAACGGCGAGACGCGACCGACCTTCACCCAGGACGAAATCGCGCGCATCGTCGAGGTGGCCCGCAGCAGCGGCCGTCCCGTGGTGGCCCATGCGTCAACGCCGGAAGGCATGCGCCGGGCCATCCTCGGTGGGGTGTCGACCATCGAGCATGGCGATGAGGGCACCCCCGACATCTGGCAGCTCATGGTGGCGCGCGGCGTGACCTATTGCCCGACGCTGGCCGCACCGGATGCGACCAGCCAGTACGCCGGATGGAAGAAGGGCGTCGAGCCTGAACCGACGCGCATCGCGAAGAAGCGCGAGACCTTTGCCGCTGCGCTGAACGCCGGGGTGCGCATCTGCTTCGGGGGCGATGTCGGCGTCTATCCGCACGGCGACAACGTGCGCGAACTGGAACTGCTGGTACAGTGGGGCATGACGCCGCTGGCGGCCGTCACGGCGGCCACATCGGTCAATGCGGATGCCTTCGAGCTGGGCGATCGCGTGGGCCGTGTGCGCGAGGGTCTCCTGGCCGACCTCATCGCCGTCCAGGGCGACCCGACACGAGACATCGGCGCCCTGCGGCGCGTCGCCTTCGTGATGAAGGGCGGCGCGGTGGTCAGGCCCGCGCCGTGATCCCTCGCCGCTAGACGACGTTGTGCTCGCCGGCGATGTGGGCGCGCGTGAATCGATCCGAGGCGAAGGGCGACAGGTCGAACTGCGGGTCGTGCCCGGTCATCAGGTCGGCCAGGATTCGGCCTGCGGCCGGCGCATGCTGGAAGCCGTGCCCGCTGAAGCCGGCGATGATCTGGAAGCCCTCGACTTCGTGATGGGGTCCGATGATTGGGTTGTGATCGGGCGTCATCTCGTAGAGCCCTGCCCAGGCGTGCGAGACGGCGGCATCGGCCATCACCGGCAGCCGGCGGACGGCGACCTCGGTGACCTTCGGCAGGAAATCCCAGCGCACGGTGATGTCGAAGCCCGGCCGTTCATCGGGGTCGCCCATGCCAAACAGCACGCCGGGCCCTTCACGGTGGAAGTAGAAGCTGGTGTCGAAGTCGATGACGAGCACCTTGCTGCGCGGCATGCGTCCCTCGAACGCCGGCGCGTCCCACGACCCGCCCTGCTCGGGCGTCGCGATGAAGATATGCCGGCGCTCGGGTTCCACGGGCACATCCACGCCGCAGAAGCGGCCGATGCCCTTGGCCCACGGGCCCGCGGCATTCACCACCACCGGCGTGTCGATTGTGCCGCGCGAGGTGTGCACCGACGACACGCGTCCGCCCGTCAGCCCGATGCCGGTGACTTCGGTGTCGCGCATCACCTCGACGCCCAACGCCTGCGCACCCTTGGCGAAGCCGACCGTCACGCCATTCGGATCGGCCACGCCGTCGGCCGCGCACCAGGCTGCGCCGCGGATGCCCTCGGTGCTGATGCCCGGGGCGATACGAGCGGCTTCGTCGGCCCCGAGCCATTGCACATCGATGCCGTGGCGGCGCTGCAGGGCCACATTGCGTTCAAACACCTCGACGCTCGAGGCTTTCGAGATCAGGAACAGATAGCCGTCTCGGTGGAAGTCGACGGGCGTGCCGACGCGCGCCTCGAAGTCGGCCATCATCGCGATCGATTCCACCGAGAGCGCGATGTTCGCCGGATGCGAGAACTGGTGCCGCACGCCGCCGGCATTGCGGCCCGTCGAGCCGGTGGCCAGCTGGGCTTCGCGTTCCACCAGCACCACATGGGTCATGCCCCGCCGGGCCAGGTGCCACGCCACGCTGGCACCCATGCACCCGCCGCCCACAATCACCGCATCAGCTGTCGTCCGCATCCTCTGATTGTAGTGGCTCGGCCCGGGCCGGGCCACCCGCCGTCAGCGGCGTCCGCCTGCGGCCGCCCGGAAGAGCTCGTCGGCCGACTGCAGCGTGATCTGCCGCAGCCGTTCGGGATAGCCGGTCGGTCGCGAGTCGAGGAACTGCCGTACCATCGCCGCCACCTCGGGCGACCGGTGCCCGCCGAGCGTGCTGTCCAGCCACCGCTTCGGGAAAAAGATGTCGCCCGTCTTCTGAATGTCCCAGAGCAGTTCGAGACTCGGTGCAATGAAGCCGGCCGAAGCCCGGGCCCGCAGCGGGTGATGCAGATACGAGAGGCCTTCCAGCACCCACGGTTCGCGCCGACGGTTGCCGGCGTCCGCCAGCGCGCGGAACCAGCGTTCGCGCACCACCGGGTCGGCCGAGAGCGCCGGCATCACAAACGCAAACCGCGCTTTCCGATCGGGATTGTCGATACGGGCCAGCTGCGCGTCGAGCACCCGCGGCCAGCCGTCGATTTCCCTGACCGCCAGCTCGAGGGCCAGCGCCGTTTCGTCGTTCTCCGACAGGGGCAGGCCGTCGATGCGCACCTCCCGCGCCCACACCTGCCGCAGCCATTCGACCGTCGGAGGGGTGAGTGCCACCTGTCGCAGCGCGCCGAACCACGAGGCCTTCTGGCCCGCCGTCGAGGCGCGCGCCAGGCCCTCGCGCAGCAGGGCCTCGAGGGCCGGGGCCTGGGCCGTGCGCGCG
>JBIIDF010000337.1:0-3257 GCA_044238535.1 Vicinamibacterales bacterium | reverse complement strand
ATCCGCGCGCCAACGACGATGGAACGCCGGTGCTCGAGGTGAGCGGCTCAAGTTCCGGCGGCGGCGTGGCGGCCAACCTGTGGGCCGCCAACGTCGGCACCAGCACGGGCGGATCGATTGAAGGCCCGTCGAACGCCAGCATGCTCGTCGGCATCCGTCCCTCGACCGGGCGCATCAGCCGCCACGGCATCGTCCCGCTGTCACTGGATCAGGATACGGCCGGGCCCATGACGAAGAGCGTGACCGATGCGGCGATTCTGCTCGGGGTGATGGAAGGCCTGCCCGACAGCCGCGACCCGCGCACGGCCGAGTGCACCGCGCCCACGGGCAACGATTACACGCCGTTCCTGAAGACCGATGCGCTCAAGGGAGCTCGCATCGGGGTGCCGCGGGCCGGCGTCTACACGGCGCGTGCGTTTCCCGGGAAAGCACGGCCGTTCCCAGGTCTCAAGGCCGACGAACTGGCCTCGATGGAGGCAGCGATCGCGGCACTCAAGGCGGCCGGTGCCGAGATTATCGACCCGGCTGAATTGCCGAGCATGATTGCGCCAGATGCCGCCAGCAATCTGACCTCGCATCCGATTTGCGAAGCGCCATTCACGGGCAACGCCAGCGACGACCTGTGCTCGCAGGTGCTCCGCTACACCATGAAACGCGACTTCAACCTGTGGCTCACCTCGCTCGGCCCGACTGCACCGGTGAAGACGTTCAGCGAGTTGCGTGAGTGGAATGTGGCCAACCAGGCGCGGGGCTCGATGCGCTACGGTCAGGGCCGCCTTGATTTTGCCGACAGCGTCGACCTCGACAGAGACCAGGCCCGTTATGTACGCGACCGACAGGCCGACTTGCGGCTGACGCGTGATCAGGGCCTCGATGCGGTGATCACCACACACAAGCTCGATGCGGTCCTCTTCCCGGGCTCATCCGGCGCCACCTATGCCTCGAAGGCGGGCTACCCGATTGTGGTGGTCCCCTTCGGCATGGTGATCAACGACAGCGAGGGGGCCCGGGGTTCGCAGGAGGCCACGCGCCCATTCGGCATCAGCCTTGTCGGCGGCCACTGTGAAGACCCGAAGGTGATCGGACTGGCCTATGCGCTTGAGCAAGCCACGAAGAAGCGTGTGCCACCCAGGATGTAATCAGGAAGGCTCGGGGTCGCGAACGTCCGCGGACGAGCACGGCGAGTGCGTCGTCGAAACGCTGAAGTGGCGCTCACCCTGCACCGCGTCTGCGGATACGCGTCAGCGCGCCTTCAGGACAATGATGTGCTGCCACGGCAGCACATCGACCACCTCGGCAACGTCGAAGCCGTCGGCGCCCAGCTCCTGCCGGACCTGGGCCACGCTCATTTTGTGTTCCGGACGAATCGGCACCGACGCGTCTTCCTTGCGGAACTCGATGAGTACGAGCCGGCCGTCGGGCTTCAGCGCGGCCTTCAGGCGGCGGACGAATGCCTGAGGCTCGGCCAGTTCATGGTAGACATCGACCATCAGGGCCAGGTCGACCGAGGCGGGAGGCAGCCTCGGATCATCCTCGGCTGACAGGACCGGCACAACCTGCGGCAACCGGTCGCGCGACACCCGGCGGGCGATGATGTCGAGCATGCCCTGCTGAATGTCGGTGGCGTACACGCGCCCTTCGGGGCCGACGGCCCGGGCCATCCGCACGGCGTAATAGCCTGACCCGGCGCCGATGTCCGCCACGACCATGCCCGGGCGGAGCTTGAGCGCCGCCACGGCGCGCGACGTCTGCTCTTCGTCCTCGCGTTCAGGGCGTTCGAGCCAGCCGGCGCCCCCCACGCCCATGACCGGGGCAATGACGCGCCCGCTGACCGGATGCTTCCGTTGGGCCAGCAGCACGGCCTGCAGGCCGAGAACTACGAGCAGTGCCAGGGCAGAGAGACGCAGGGCGCTTCGCATAAGATTTGACCGTCCCTTGTGATCGACGCACGTCTCCCTCTCCACGTCCCCGCCATCCCCACCCGATGTGGACGGCGCTGCCAGTGCGGGGCCCGGCATGCTTGACGCGTTCGCCGTCTGGGCCGAACGCCTCGGAGGCCCCGGACTGGCCCTGATTGCCCTGCTCGACTCGTCCTTTCTGTCGTTTCCCCAGGTTAACGACGTGCTCATGGTCGTGCTGAGCACGCGGCAACCGGATCGGATGCTGTGGTACGCCAGCACCACCACGCTGGGCTCGGTGGTGGGTTGCCTGCTGCTGCACCTCGTGGCCGCACGCGGGGGGGGGGCCGTCCTGCAGCGAGGGTTCAGCGACGCGACGCTCGACCGGGTGCGGCACATCACCCGGCACTACGGCATGGCCGGAGTGATCGTCCCCGCCATGCTGCCTCCGCCGACGCCGTTCAAACTGTGTGTGGTCATGGCTGGGCTGTCGGGGATGTCGGCGTCGCGGCTCGCCGTTAGTGTGGCCATTGGGCGTGGTCTGCGCTACCTGGTCACCGGCTGGCTCGCCGTGCGGTATGGCGAGCAGGCCTGGATCGCGTTGCAGGAGCATGCCACCGCCGTCGGGGTCGTCGTACTGCTCAGCGTGCCGTGTGGCCTTGCCCTGTGGGTCATGATGCGTCCGCGACAGAACCAGACCCGGGAGACCTCGGAGTGATACCACCGCTACCGGTGCTCGACGCACTCGACACCACCGTGCACGTGGTGCTCGCCGCGCATGAGGCCCCAGACATGCAGGCCGCCCTGCCGTCCCTACGAGCCGTCCTGTCCCTTGAGGAACAGGCCCGGGCAGATCGCTACCGCGTGCCTGGCGACCGCGAGCGGTATGTGGTGGGCCGGAGCCTCTCCCGGCTGCTCCTGGGCCAGGTGCTGTGGCTGCCGCCCGCCGACGTGGCGATCGACATCGAACCGCACGGTCGCCCGGCACTGGCGTCCACACACCGGCACGACCTGGGCTTCAATGTGTCGCATACGCCGGGCCTCGTGGCCGTGGCCATCAGCGCCACCCGCGAGCTGGGCATCGACGTGGAAGACACGGCGCGGGCGATCAGGCACGACATTCCGAGCCGCTTCTTCTCGCCGGCCGAGGTGCGGGAACTGCACACGCATCCGCCCTCGACGCAGGCCTCTGTCTTCTTCGATTTCTGGACACTGAAAGAGGCCTACATCAAGGCCCGCGGGCTCGGCCTGGCCATTCCCCTCGACCAGTTTTCCTTTCATCTGGCACCGCACCAGCCGCCTGTCCTGACGCTTGATTCGAGGCAGCTCGACACGACGAGCGGCTGGCAGTTTCACCTC
>JBIIDF010000336.1:0-3263 GCA_044238535.1 Vicinamibacterales bacterium | reverse complement strand
GCAGCGACGGCTCGTGTGGCAGGCCCTGCAGTTGCTGCCGGACGACATGTTCGACCCGGTGCCCGCAGACCTGAGGCAGCGGGAGCAGTGGCCGGGACGCGCGGCAGCGCTCCGCGCCACACATTTTCCCGAGGCATCGACAAATGTCGACGACCTCAATGCCTTTGGCACCCCGGCGCAGCGACGGCTCGTGTTCGAGGAATTCTTTGTCTTCCAGGCGGGCCTCGCCCTGCGTCGACACCGCAACCTGCAGATCCGGAAGGCGCACCCGGTGGTGGTGACCGATGCCACTCGCGCGGCGGCCCGGGCCGTGCTGCCGTTTACGCTTACGGCGGGTCAGCGCGAGGCGCTGCGCGACATCGTCGCCGACCAGCAGCGACCGTGGCCCATGCAGCGGCTGCTGCAAGGGGATGTCGGTGCGGGGAAGACGATCGTGGCGCTGCTGGCGGCCGTCGTCGCCATCGAGGGCGGCGGGCAGGTGGCCCTGATGGCCCCGACCGAGATTCTGGCCGAACAGCACTTCCGATCGATTGGCCGCCTGCTGGACGGCACACGCTACCGCGTCGCCCTGCTGAGCGGGCGCGTGGGGGGGGCGGCCCGACGGACATTGCTGCCGGCCATCGCGCGCGGCGAGATCGACCTGGTCATCGGGACCCATGCGCTCGTGCAGGATCAGGTCTCGTTCCGCGCCCTGACGCTCGTGGTCATTGACGAACAGCATCGCTTCGGCGTGATGCAGCGTGGCGAACTGGCCGCCAAGGGACTGCACCCGGACGTGCTGATGATGACCGCCACGCCCATTCCGAGGACGCTCGCCCTGACGGCCTGCGGCGATATGGAAGTCTCGGTCATCCGCGGGCTGCCGCCCGGGCGACAGCCCATCCGCACACTGGTCAAGTCCGACGCCCGGCGGGACGAAGTGTATCGGCTGCTGCGTGATGTCCTGACGGAAGGGCGACAGGCGTATGTGGTCTATCCCCTGGTGGAAGAGTCGGAGAAGGTGGACCTGCGCGCCGCGACGGCCATGTACGAGGAACTCGCACAGGTCTGCGCCCCCTGTCGGGCCGCGCTGCTGCACGGGCGCATGAAGGGCGACGAAAAGGATGCCGTCATGCGGGCCTTCGCTGCAGGCGAGGTCCAGTTGCTGGTGTCGACGTCCGTGGTCGAGGTGGGCGTCGACGTGCCCAACGCCACGCTCATGGTCGTTGAACATGCCGAGCGCTTCGGGTTATCGCAGCTGCATCAGTTGCGCGGGCGTGTCGGTCGCGGCGTCCATGCCTCGACCTGCGTGCTGATTTACCAGTCCCCCTGGTCGCCCGACGCGCAGCAGCGTCTGACCGCGATGGCGTCCACGCAGGATGGATTTGTCCTGGCCGAGCGCGATCTCCAGATTCGTGGACCGGGCGATTTTTTCGGCACGCGCCAGTCGGGATTGCCGCAGTTGCGTGCCGGTGACCTCTCGCGTGATGCCGACCTGCTCGAACTGGCGCATACCGAAGCCCGTGTCCGCATCGAGGGCGAGCGCCTGGGCACCGCCATCGAACAGTACGTGTTACAGGTGTGGGACCGCCAGTTCGGTCTCATCGCGGTCGGGTGACGGGACATGCGCATCATTGCGGGGCGCCATCGCGGGCGCGTGCTGACATCGCCGACATGGCCGGGACTCAGACCCACGTCCGACCGGTTGCGGGAAACCCTGTTCAATATTCTGGCTCCGCGACTGCAGGGGGCCCGTGTGCTCGATGTCTGCGCCGGGACCGGAGCCGTCGCTCTCGAGGCGATCAGCCGCGGCGCCGCATCAGCGCAGTGCATCGAATCCAACCGCCGCGCGCAGGCATTAATCGCGACAAACCGCGACGCAGTGGGCGAGGGGGCCCGATGTATGATCGTGCCTGGTGAGGCGCTGCGGTTGCTGCAGGGCGCACTGACGGGCGGACCCTTCGATGTGATCTTTCTCGACCCCCCGTACGACATGCCGTCGCTCGATGTCCTGGTCGATGCGACCACACGGCATCTTGCCCCCGAGGGAATCCTCGTGGTCGAGCATGCCACGCGACGGGCTTCGCCCCTGCGGAACGGCCTTCCCCCGACCCGCACGGTGAAGGCCGGTGACAGCACTTTGGCGTTCTACTCATGACTGCGCACTCCACTCGCGTTGCCCTCTGTGCCGGCACCTTCGACCCGCTGACGCTGGGTCACGTCGATATCATCCTGCGCGCGGCCGCGCTGGCCGACCGCGTCATTGTGGGTGTGCTGCTCAATCCGGCGAAGTCGCCGCTGATGAGTCTCGACGACCGCGTGGCCGTCATCGCCGAGGCCCTGGCCGAGCAACCGTCCATCGAGGTGCGTGCCTTTTCAGGACTCCTGGTGGAGGCGGCACGCGAGTGGGGCGCGTCGCTGGTGGTCCGCGGCGTGCGGGGCGTGCACGACTGGGACTACGAATCGCAACTGGCGCAGATGAACCGGCATCTGGCGCCCGACATCGAGACGGTGTTCCTGGCCCCCGATCCGGCGCGTGCGTTCATCTCGTCCACGCTGGTACGCGAGGCCTATCGTTTCGGGGGCGCGGTTGACGAACTGGTGCCGCCGCCGGTGGCGCGCTGGCTCACGGAGCGGCGGCGCACCCTTCTTCCCGAGGCACGGCAGATATGACATTCGCATCACGCATGGCCCAGATTGCTCCATCGCCCACGCTCAAAGTCACGGCTGAGGCCGACCGGCTGCGGCGGCAGGGGATTGACGTGGTCGACCTCGGCGCCGGCGAGCCAGACTTTCCCACGCCCGATCACGTCAAGGCGGCGGCTCATCTGGCCATCGACCAGAACTTCACCAAGTACACTCCCTCCGCCGGGATCGTCGAGGTGCGGCAGGCGGTCTGTCAGCGGTACGCCACCGACTATGGTGTCGCCTTTACGCCCGACCAGGTCATCATGACGGCCGGTGGCAAGCAGGCGCTGTTCAATACCGCGTTTGTCCTGTTCGAGCCGGGCGACGAGGTTGTCACGCACGCCCCGTACTGGCCGACCATTCCCGAACAGGTCAAGCTCACCGGGGCCACGCCGGTCATCGTACAGACATCCCCCGAAGATGGCTTTGCGATCCATGCGGACGCCATGATCGCCGCCATGACGCCGCGTACGCGCGCCGTCATCGTCAATTCACCGAGCAATCCGGCCGGGGCGCTCATCAGCGAGGCCGACCTGCGGGCCATTGCCGACGAAGCGGCCCGCCGCGGCATCTGGGTCATCGCCGACCTCACCTAC
>JBIIDF010000063.1:0-11632 GCA_044238535.1 Vicinamibacterales bacterium | reverse complement strand
GCCCTCATCAACTATGCGGCCGCCGTGGGCTATGGCTGGGACGAGGCCCGCTTCCGCGAGTGGTGGCCGGCCAGCCTCCATATCGTCGGCAAGGACATCACGCGGTTCCACTGCGTGATTTGGCCGGCCATGCTGATGAGTGCCGGCCTGCCGCTACCAGGTCAGGTCTTCGGACACGGCTGGGTGTTTTTCAAAGGCGAGCGCATGAGCAAGTCGCTCGGCAATATGGTCGATCCGCTGGATGCCGCCCGTCGGTTCGGCCCCGACCCCCTGCGTCTCTATCTGACCAAGGAAGTGCCGTATGGTGGCGACGGAGACTTCACCTGGGAGCGGTTCGAGGAGAAGTACAACGCCGACCTGGCGAACAATCTGGGGAATCTGGTCAACCGTGTCGCGGCCATGACCGAGCGATATCGGGGGGGGCGCCTGCCAGCCCCGATGGCAGGACCGCTGACGCAGCTGGCCTCAGACACCACGGCAACCTACCGAGGGGCGATGGACCGGCTGGCTCTGCATGACGGCGTGGCGGCCGCGTATCGCCTGGTGAGCGGAGCGAATGAATTCATCGCCGACACCCAGCCGTGGGCCCTGGCCAAAGACGAGACGAATGCCGACCGACTGACCCAGGTCCTGGCGGAGGCGGCCGAGGCCGTGCGCATCGCGGCGGTCCTGCTGAGTCCGGTCATGCCGACGGCATCCCGGGAAATCGCCCGGCGAATGGGAGACCTGTCGGGCGCGGCCTGGCGGTTGGACATGGACGCTGCCTGGCGCGCCAGCGGCGAACGCACGGTCACAAACAGCGGGGCCCTGTGGCCCCGCCTCGACGACAAGGGAGCCATCCACGTGAGCAATACCTCTGCGCCCGTTCCCGCCACTCCGGCAGCTGCCACGCCGGCAGTCGTGCCATCGGCTGTGCCTGTGACGACGCCCGACACCAGCGCGGCGCCCGTCGAGGCGGCCCCGGTGATGACCATCGACGACTTCATGAAGGTGCACCTGAAGGTGGCCCGCGTGCTCGAAGCCGAGCGTGTGCCCAAGTCGAAGAAGCTCGTGCGTCTGCAGGTTGACGCCGGCGAAACGGCGCCGCGACAGATTCTGGCTGGCATTGCCGAGTCCTACGAGCCCGAGGCCCTGGTGGGTCGCAGCATTGTGATTGTTGCCAACCTCGCGCCTCGCATGATGATGGGGATGGAATCCAACGGCATGGTCCTGGCGGCCAGCCCGGACGGCGGAGGCGCCATCGTCCTCAACGCAGAACCGGCGGCGCCGGGTACGCGGGTGCGCTGAGTCCCGTGATCGATTCGCACTGCCACCTGGCCGGCGCCGAGTTCGAGGAGGACCTCGCCGCCGTGGTGCAGCGGGCCCAGTCGGCCGGCGTCGCGCGTGCCCTGGTGATTCTGGCCGCCGACGCCCCGGACGAGCTGACGCGGTGGCCCGCCGTCCAGCAGGCCTGGCCAGACGTGCGGGCGGCCGTCGGCATCCATCCCCATCAGGCGGCGGCCTATGCGAAGGCCCCCGGGGCCGCGGGACGTCTGCTCGAAGAGCGCCTGGCGGCGGTGTCCGGTGTGGTGGCCGTCGGGGAAATCGGACTCGACTACCACTACGACTTCGCCCCACGGTCTGTCCAGCAGGCCGTGTTCGAGACGCAACTGCGTGTGGCGGTGCGACGGGGCCTGCCCGTCGTGATTCACACGAGGGAAGCAGAGGAGGACACCCTCCGAATCCTTCGGGGAACCGACAGCGTCACAACTGGAGGAGTCTTCCACTGTTTTTCGGGGGACCGGGATGCCCTCGCCCGAGCGCTCGAGACGGGATTTTACATCTCGGTGCCAGGCATCGTGACGTTCCCCAGGGCGGCGGCGCTGCGCGAGGCGCTCGTTGGAGTACCACGCGACCGGGTGCTGGTGGAGACCGACAGTCCCTATCTGGCGCCGGTGCCGCTGCGGGGCACACGGAATGAACCTGCGAATGTGGCACGCGTGGTCGCCACACTCGCAGGGTTGTGGAACACGACGCCTGAGGCTGTGGGCCGACAGGTGTCCGCTAACTTCGACCGACTGTTCGGCGCGTAGCCGACAGCGGGGGAATCGGGCAAAACACAGGTCCGGCGCTTCGTTGACACTGGCGCAGACCGTATGGTGAGATTGACCCACTTGTCCAACGCACTGCCCAAATCACAAATCGATCTGATTGCGCTCTTCGAGCCCGTCCGGGCTGATCTGGAAGCAGTCGAGCACGAGTATGCGCGGCAGGTGCAGTCTCAGGTGTCAGTCATCCCGGAAATCGGGGGCTACATCCAGAGGAGCGGCGGCAAACGTGTCCGCCCGGCTGTGCTGCTCATGGCGGCGCGCCTGTGCGGATATACCGGGACAGCGGCGGTGCTGAACGCGGCGGTGGTGGAGTTCATTCACACCGCGACCCTCGTGCACGACGACATCATCGACGACGCCGACGTGCGGCGTGGCCGAAAGGCCGTACACACCCAGTGGGGCAACAACGTCACCGTGCTGGCGGGTGATTTCCTCTACATCAAGTCGATGGCGATGGCCCTGTCGCAGGACACGATGGATGTGGTTCGGATGCTCTGCGACGTGACGCTGCGCATGATCGAAGGCGAGATCTATCAGCTCACCAAGAACGGGGTCATCGACATCGACGAGGCCGAGCACTTCGACATCATTCACCGGAAGACGGCCTACCTCTTCGGCGGCTGTGCCGAAATCGGGGCCATGCTGGCGCAGGCTCCGATGGAACGTCGTGACGCGTTGCGCAACTACGGCTTCCACCTGGGCGTGCTGTTCCAGGTCGTGGATGACCTCCTCGACTTCACCGGCGAGGCCGAGGCCCTGGGCAAGCCCGTCGGCGGCGACCTCCGTGAGGGCAAGATGACGTTGCCGCTCATTCATCTGCTGAAGTCGGCAGGCAGCGAGGCGCGCACGCTCGTGCAGACCATCATCGACACCCGCGATGTCACGGCGGAACAGTGGTCGCGTCTCCAGATGCTGCTCGCAGCGCATGGTTCCCTCGAGTACGCGCGAGGCCGCGCGCACGACTTCGGGCGCCAGGCCAAAGACGCGCTGCTGGTGTTTCCCGACTGTCAGGAGCGTCAGGCCCTGACGGCGCTCGCCGATTTCGTGTTGTCGCGCGATTTCTGAGGACGGGGGCACAGGCTTGCGATGACGCCTGCCGAGCGCATTCAGCACCTGTGCGACGACATCCGCCGTCACGAACACCTGTATTACGTCAAAGCCGAGCCGGAAATTTCCGACGGTCAGTTTGACGCGCTCATGCACGAGTTGCGCGTGCTTGAGGCCGCGTATCCCGACTTGGTCACCGCCGACTCTCCGACGCAACGCGTCGGCGGCGTGCCCGCCAGAGGTTTCGACACCGTCGATCACGGGGTGCCGATGCTCAGCCTCGACAACGCCTACACCGAGGACGACCTGCGG
The DNA here is from genome assembly GCA_044238535.1 of Vicinamibacterales bacterium. Classification (GTDB taxonomy): domain Bacteria; phylum Acidobacteriota; class Vicinamibacteria; order Vicinamibacterales; family UBA2999; genus VFZN01. The sequence continues at coordinate 8,183 of JBIIDF010000063.1, read as the reverse complement.
GCGTTCGACGACCGTGTGCGGCGGGGGCTGGGGCTGGCAGACGATGCCCGTCCCCCCCGGTATGTCTGCGAGCTCAAGATTGACGGGCTGAGCCTGTCGCTCCGATACGAACACGGCCGCCTGGTCAGGGGGGCCACGAGGGGTGACGGCGTGCGGGGCGAAGACGTCACAGCCAACGTGCGGACCATCAAGGCGGTCCCCCTGGCGCTGCGCGGGCACGCGCCCGCCTCGGTAGAGATCAGGGGCGAGGTGTACTTCCCCAAACCGGCGTTCGCCAAACTGAACGCCGAACGTGAAGACGCGGGTGAGCCGCAGTTTGCCAATCCCAGGAATGCGGCCGCAGGCACCATGCGCACGCTCGACGCTGCGGAAGTCGCGCGTCGCGGGTTGTCCGTGTGGATGTATCAGGTGGTGTTGCTCGAGACGCAGGAGACAGGCGCCACGCATGAGGCCATGCTGCAGCAGCTCGCAGCCTGGGGGTGTGCCGTCGAACCGCATTGGCAGGTCGCCACGTCGATCGACGACGTTGTGGCGTTCTGTGAGACGTGGAAAGACGCACGGCACACGCTGGCGTTTGAGACCGACGGGGTGGTCATCAAGCTCGACAGCCTTCAGGAACGGCTGCGGCTGGGCTCCACGTCGAAGTTTCCACGCTGGGCCACGGCGTACAAGTACCCGGCGCAACAAGCCACGACGCGGCTGCTGCGCATCGAGGTCAATATCGGACGGACGGGCGCCGCCACCCCCTATGCGGTGCTCGAACCGGTGATGGTGGCCGGTTCAACCATCGGGCTGGCGACCCTGCACAACCCTGACGACTTGGCCCGCAAAGACATCCGCGAAGGCGACTGGGTGGTGGTCGAGAAAGCAGGTGACGTGATTCCGCGGGTGGTCGGCCCGGTGCTGGCACGCCGCGAACCCGGGGCGATGCCGTGGCAAATGCCGACCCGCTGTCCTGTGTGTGAGGGCCCGCTCTCGAAGCCAGAGGATGAAGCCGTCTGGCGATGCGAGAACAGTTCGTGTCCGGCACGCCTGGCTCGCAGCCTCGACCACTTTGTGTCCCGCGCCGCCATGAACATCGAAGGTCTCGGGGAGGTGCTGGTACGGCAACTCATCGACCGTGGTCTGGTGCGGAGCGCCGCCGACCTGTACTCGCTGGATGAGGAAACCCTGGCTGCACTTGACCGCATGGGACCGAAGTCCGCCGCCAACCTGCGGGCACAGCTCGACCTGTCGAAGGCCAACGAGGTGTGGCGACTGCTGAACGCACTTGGCATCCGCCACGTGGGGGAGCGGGGTGCCCAGGTCCTGGCCGACCATTTCGGATCGGTGTGGGCGATTGCGGAGGCATCGCGTGACCGCTTGCAGGCAGTGCCTGAAGTCGGACCCGTGGTGGCCGCGTCAGTCCGCCAGTGGTTCGACGAGCCGCACAACCAGACACTCCTCGGGCGCCTGCGTGATGCCGGGCTGAACATGGAAGGTCCGGTCCGCGTGGCACCGGAGGGGCCGTTACCCCTGACGGGGCTGACCTTTGTCATCACCGGAACCTTGCCGACGCTCTCCCGTGACGAAGCCCAGCGGCGCATCGAGGCCGCTGGCGGCAAGGTCGTAGGATCGGTCAGCCGGAAGACCTCCTTCCTGGTCGTGGGGAGCGAGCCCGGCAGCAAACTCGACAAGGCCGTCGCACTCGGGGTCCCGCAGTTGGACGAGGCCTCGCTGCTGGTTCGTATAATGTCGACCACATGACGCGTGGGGCTCTGACGGCGATTCTGGCGCTGACCGCCACGGTCGGTGTGCTGGTCGGTATGCTCGTGCGATTGGTGGATGCGCCTCCGGAGCGTTCCGTCAGCGTGGCCGTGCCGAGCGAGGTGCGCGCGGGTGATGCGCAGGCGGCGGTCGAGGCCATCGACCGCGCCGTGTGGCCGGGCACCGCGCCCGGGGAGCCTGTCTTCGACGTGCCGGGCATCGCCGCCCGAGTGAATCCGACAGTCGTCAGCATCGATGCTCGCGTGCGCCGTCGGCGTCCCCGTGGTGACGACGACCAACCGCGCCGCGGGACGGGCACCGGATTCGTGTTTGATCCGTCAGGGCTGATTCTCACCAACCATCATGTCGTGGAGGATGCTGACCGGCTAACCGTCGAGTTGCAGGACGGACGTGTCTTGCGCGGGACGGTGGTCGGCAGCGACCCCGATACCGATATCGCCGTCGTGCGGGTCGAGGCCGGGCGCCCTCTCGAGGCGGCCGCCCTCGGCAACTCCGATGATGTGCGCGTGGGTGACAGCGTGGTGGCCATTGGCAATCCCCTCGCCTACGAGCACACGGTGACGGCCGGCATTGTCAGCTTCATCGGCCGCAAGCTGTTCGATTCGAGCCTCGATCACTTCATTCAGACGGATGCAGCCATCGCCATGGGCAATAGCGGCGGCCCCCTCATCGACGCGCGTGGCCGGGTCATCGGGATCACAGCGGCCGTCAGTCGTCAGGCCGCCAGTATCGGCTTTGCCATTCCTATCAATCAGGCCCGTGAGATTGTCCCCCAGCTGATTAATCAGGGGCGTGTGTCCCGAGGCTTTATGGGGATTACCCTGCGCGATGTCGACCCCGATCTCAGGGAGGCCCTGGCGCTGCCCGACCGACCGGGTGCGCTCATTCAGGACGTGACCGCGGGGTCGCCGGGGGCACGGGCCGGTCTGCGGCCCTACGACCTGGTGACGGCCGTGGACGCCGAAGGGGTGGCGTCCAACGACGAGCTCATCAGAACCATTGCGCTCCGCAGCCCCGGCACCGCCACGCGCCTCACGGTCTATCGCGATGGACGCACACTCGATGTGCCCGTGAAACTGGCGGAGCGTCCCGCGCGTGAGGAGCGGCCTGCGGCATCGTCGCCCCCGCCGGCTGGTGAGCGTGCATCGGGACCACCCGAGGTCGGCCTCAGCCTGATTGAGATCACCGATGAGAATGCGCACCGCTTTGATGTGCCACCTGGGGTGGTGGGCCTGCTCGTACAGCGTGTCGAGCCCCTGAGCGAGGCCTTTGACGCCGGCATCCGCCGGGGCCAGGTCCTGCTGGAACTCAACAGGCGCCCCGTGCAGCGCGTCTCGGGGTTCCGGCAGCAACTGGATGCGGCCCGTCGAGTCGGGGTGGTCGCCGTGCTCACGCTCGATCCTGAGCACGGGCAGCGCCTGATTCACACGCTGCGCGTGGATGGACGATGACGCCACGGATTCTGATCATCGATGACGAGGAGGGCATCCGGGACACCCTCCGGATGATCCTGAAGTACGAAGGCTACGATGTCCTGCAGGCGGGGACCGGGGAAGATGGCCTTCGGCTGATTGAACGTGACCCGCCTGACTTGGTGTTTCTCGATATCAAGATGCCGGGGATGGACGGTCTCGATGTGCTGCGTCGCATCCAGCACCTCACCAAGACCGTGCCGGTGGTGGTCATTTCCGGTCATGTCGAGCAGGGGGGCGCCTCCTCGTCCGAGGCCGCCGAAGCGATGAAGCTCGGCGCCCGAGACTTCATCGAGAAGCCACCCACCCAGGACCGCATTCTCGTCACCGTCCGCAATGCGCTGGAAGGTGCCGCACTCCGCCGGGAAAACTCCCAGTTCCGGCACGAGGTCGACCGCAAACATCAGATCGTTGGGGACGCCCCTGCCCTCGCCGGCGTGCGCGACGCCATTCACCGCGCGGCGCCGACTGGAGCCACGGTGCTGATCCGGGGCGAGAGCGGCGTGGGCAAGGAGCTGGTAGCGCGTGCCATTCATCGCGAGAGTCTCCGGCGAGACGCCACGTTCGTGCAGGTGAACTGTGCCGCCATCCCGGACGAGTTGATCGAGTCGGAATTGTTCGGGCACGAGAAGGGGTCGTTCACCGGTGCCGTCGACCGGCAGATCGGGAAGTTCGAGCAGGCAGACCGGGGCACCATCTTCCTCGACGAAATCGGGGACATGAGTCTCAGAACGCAGGCCAAGGTGCTGCGAGTGCTGCAGGAACAGGAGTTGGAACGGCTCGGCTCGAACCGCGTCATCCGCGTCGACGTCCGTGTCATCGCCGCCACGAACAAGAATCTCGAGGAGGCGATACACACAGGCGCCTTCCGCGAAGACCTGTACTACCGTTTGAACGTGGTGCCGATTCACGTTCCGCCCCTGCGTGAACGGCGCGACGATATTCCGGCACTGGTCCGGCATTTTGCCGACGTCCTCGCCCGCGAACACAATTTCCGCCGACGGGTGTTCACCACCGCGGCCATGGAGAAGCTCAAGCAGCGATACTGGCGCGGCAACATCCGTGAACTGCGGAATGCCGTCGAGCGGCTGCTCATCATGGCGCCTGGCGACAGCATCGAGGCGCGGGATGTGCCCGAGGACGGTCTGCCGGTGCGGGATCTCGACGCGGCTGGCACGGCACCGCTCGGGAGCGCAACGACGCAGACGGTGACGGTGGAGAGCCAGTGGTTCGACCTGCCGTCGCTGCACGAATTCAAGAGCGTGTCGGAACGGGCGTATCTGGTCGCCAAGTTGCGACAGCATCACTGGAATATTTCCAAGACGGCCGAAGTCATCGATACGCCTCGCAGCAATCTCTACAAGAAGCTCGAACAGTACGGCATCAGCGAGGCGCAGGACGGCCAGTAGGGCGATGACCGCGCCCGACGAGGGGGTGGCTGTCGCGCGCGGCCGGCTATCCCAGGCCGATCCCGGGTGTAGCTGCCGACCGCAATCTGCGGGGCTTGAGTGTCGCGGTGGCGAATGCAACCGGCGTGCTGGCACTTCTGTGCGAGCGCACGCGCGACACCCTGTTACACTGAGGCCGTCTCAGCGGACCAGACGGTCGCTGCCGGCGACGGGCCAGTGAGGCGACGCTTTCGGGTGTCGTTCCTGCCGGTACCCGCGACGGGAGAGGAAAGTCCGAACTCCAGCAGGACAGTGCGCCGGGTAACGCCCGGGCGGGGTAACCCGACGGAACAGTGGCACAGAAAAGATACCGCCGCAGCCCGGTTCGCCGGCTGCGGTAAGGGTGAAATGGTGCGGTAAGAGCGCACCGCGCCTCTGGTGACAGAGGTGGCAGGCAAAACCCCGCACGGAGCAAGACCAAATAGGGAAGCGCGCGGCCTTCGGGCCGTACGGGTGGTCCATCCGAGCTTCCGGGTCGGTCGCTCGATCCCGTCAGTAATGCCGGGACTAGAGGAATGACCGTCATCGGCGTCGCCTTCACCGGTAACGCCGGGACAGAATTCGGCTTATCGGTCCGCTGAGGCACTTCACCGACCAGCAGGAGCTGAGACAGGCATGATGATGAGGCAGAGACGTGGCGCCGCGGCGCTGGGGATCCTGACGCTGGCCGTCACCGCCAGTGTGGGCGTGGTGGCACAGCAGGGACCGGGCGTGCAACGGGGACGACCGGGGGCGGGACGGACGCCGGAGTTTCCCGTGCCGACCATCACGGACTATCGCCCGCGCAATACGCTGACCGTGCCGCAGCACCCGACGCCACGCGCGAAGTTCCCCGTGATCGACATTCACAGCCATCAGCCCACGCCAATCAGCCCCGAACAGTTCGCCAAGGTGGTCGAAGGCATGGAGGCCAACAACCTGCGGATTCTCATCAACTTGAGTGGCGGATTTGGCGACCAGCTGCGGCGAGGCCTCGAGGCCATTGCGGCCAGTCCTCACAAGGACCGCATGGTGCTGTTTGCCAATGTGGATTTCCGCGGCGTGGGCACGCCCGGCTGGAGCCAGCGGGCCGCGGCACAGCTCGAGGGCGACATCCGGGCGGGGGCGCGGGGCCTGAAAATTTTCAAGGACCTCGGGCTCCGCATCAGGAAGGCAGACGGGACGCGCCTCGCGGTGGACGACCCGGACCTCGATCCGGTGTGGGCCGTGTGCGGCCGTTTCGGCGTGCCCGTGCTGATTCACACGGCCGAGCCGCAGGAGTTCTTCGAGCCCATCGACACCGCCAACGAGCGCTGGCTCGAGCTCGCCCTGTTCCGTGACCGGCGCTATCCCGCCGGGGAGTTTCCCCGGTTCGAGGAGCTGCTGGCCGAGCGCGACCGCATGTTCCGCAAGCACCCGGCCACCAGGTTCATTGCCGCACACTTCGGCTACCGCGGCAATGATCTGGCCAAGGCGCAGGTCATGCTCGACACCATGCCGAATGTGTATCTCGAGGTGGCCGCCATTCTGGCGGAACTGGGACGCCAGCCTCGCACCGCACACGATTTCTTCGTGAAGAATCAGGACCGGGTCCTCTTCGGAAAAGACAGCTTCCAGCCCGACGAGTTTCCCTACTACTGGCGCACCTTTGAAACGCGCGACGAATACTTCGACTACTACCGCGACTATCACGCCTTCTGGAAGCTGTATGGGATGGCCCTGCCAGACGAGGTGCTGAAGAAGCTCTACTACAAGAACGCGCTGGCGCTGGTGCCAGGCCTTCCAACGACCGGCTGGCCCAACTGAACGCGTGACGTCACTGGCGTTCCTCCGGCGGGGAACGCCCGTTGCCTGACGCGCGTGCCCCGAGAGCGCCCCCGTCGGCCGTCGTGGCCGACAACCCCAGTTCCCTCACCGTGCCGGTCCGGGCCTGCGCCCCCGAGGGCATGGCACGACCGCGTCCCTCTGACAGCACCCGCCCGCCGGCGAGGTCGGCGAGATGGCCCGATCCTTGCTGCTTCAAGGGAGTGACCGGCAGGGTCACTTCGGGCGTCGGCGCCCCTGACCTCCGCAGACTACCCGTGGCCGTGCCGGTCCTCGTCCGTGCCCTGAGGCACAAGGAGACACACATGGCCAAGTTTGCGATGGTGATGATGGGAATGATGGCGCTGCTCGCAATGGGCAGCGTGGGAGTGGCCCCGCTGCTGGCGCAGTCGGCCGGAGGGGCGCTACCGACAGCGATCGTGGGTGCGCCAGCCGCCAGACCGATTGACCTCAATGCCGCAACCTCCCGCGACCTCGAAGCGCTACCAGGCATCGGCGCACGCACGGCACAACGCATTCTGGACTATCGGCAGAAGGCTGGCGGCTTCAAGAAAACTGAAGAGCTGATGAATGTCCGAGGGATTGGGGAGACGAGCTTCTTGCGCCTCAGGCCCCTCGTGACGGTCGGGACCAAAGCGAATGCGACCCCGACCGGCAAGCAGCCCTGAGCGGGGGGCCGCACTCATCGATACCCTGACCGCCCTGGCGATCCTGGCTATGAGTGCGGCCACCGTGGTGCCCCAGACCGCTCTCTGGTCGGCAGAACTCTCGGTCGGTCAGGAGGCCCGACGGGTCTGGCACTGGATGGTGTCTGCACAGACGGACGCCAGCCGCTGGGGGCAGACCGTCGGCCTGCAGTGGTATGAGCGCGAGGGGCGACTCTGGGGGATGGTTGTGGTTGACGGCAACGGGAACGGTATTGTCCAGGCCGACCTGGACGCGGGCATCGATACGTCCGCCGGCATGGACGTGCCGATGTTCGACACCGCATCGGGTGTCGGGTTCAGCATCCCTGCCAGAGTGCGCGCGATCGACGACTCGGGGTGGCTGGAGCCCGGCAGCGATCCGATTCGGTTCGGACGGACAGACCGGGTGTCGTTCACCCCCGATGGTCGGGCGACCCCTGGCACAGTATATGTGGCCGGTCGCCGCGGGTCGCAGTATGCAGTGCGGGTGAGTGGCACCACGGGACGCGTGCAACTTCTCCGCTATCGGCGCATTCCCGGCGACTGGGTTCCCTGAGCGGACAGGGTAGCTCCTACCCGACGGGTAGCAAGGCACATCCGGTCAGGGTAGGAGCTACCCCCATGGAAGGCCGCTCCGAAGCCACTAGATGCCGGTAACGTCATTGAGCGACCACAAAGGGCGCTTCTCAGATTGGCATCGTTCTTGGAACGAAAAGGGGATGACGGTGCACCGTCACTTCACAAGGAGCCTGCCCATGGATTCTCCGTTTCTGCCTGTGTCCCTTGCGTCGGCACATTCTGACAGTCGGCCCGGCCTCCATACGCTCGTGCAGCAGTTCATGCATGACCTCCACCGGGCGCAGCCGCCGGTCGACGTCGCGGCGCTGCTGTCGTCACGGCTGCAGTCGATGGCGCCCGTGCGGCAAGTCACGGTGACCACCGCCGCGGGCGCCTCGCCCATCCGCGTGGGACACCCCGTGGTGTCCCACGACTACGCCGCCTTTTCC
>JBIIDF010000062.1:0-11703 GCA_044238535.1 Vicinamibacterales bacterium | reverse complement strand
TTCATCACTGAACGCCTGCTGGAGGGGGCGGTCGCCGCACTGCGCGCCGCCGGCGTCGCCGAGGATGACATGGTGGTGCATCGTGTCCCGGGCGCCTTCGAAGTGCCGCTGGCGGCGGAGTGGGCCGCGCAGACCGGGCGCGTCCACGGCGTGGTGGCGCTCGGGTGTCTCATCAGAGGGGCGACGCCGCACTTCGAATACATCTCCTCGGCGTGTGCGCACGGCCTCATGGCGGCGCAGTCGAAGACCGGTGTGCCGATGGCCTTCGGCGTGCTCACCACGAATTCGGCAGAAGAGGCACAGGAGCGTGCCGTGGTAGGCCCGGGAAACAAGGGGGCCGAAGCCGCAGAGGCCTGCCTCGAGATGGTGCGGCTTCGAGCCGGGCTGCTGTCGACCGGCGGAGGGCGCGCGTGACCGACGCGGGTGGTTCGCCGCATAACGGCCGACGCTTGGCCAGAGCCGCGGCGCTGCAGGTGCTGTACGAGTGCGAGGTCGGCCGCCTGACGGTGGACGAAGCGCTGGGAGTGCTGGACCGCGTGGGTCCGCCGGACGCCGCCACGCTCGACCCGGACGCGCGGGCGTTTGCCGAGGCACTCGCGCGTGGTGTGGGAAACCATCTCACGATGCTCGACGAACGCATGGCCCAGGCTGCACAGCACTGGCGCGTGGAGCGCATGGCGACGGTGGACCGCATCGTGATGCGACTGGCTGTCGAGGAATGGCTGTATCACCCGGCGGCTCCGCCGCGCGTGGTGCTGAGCGAAGCCATCGATCTGGCGCGCGCGTACAGCGGCGATGAGGCCGCGCGGTTTGTGAATGGTGTCCTGGACGGCGTCCTGCGCCAGCTCAAGGAGAGCGGTGCGCTCGTCGATACCCAGGCGCGCTGAAGGAGGACAACGGCAGTGTCCAGCAACGAAGAGGCTCAGGTCGCCCAGCGACGCGCCAATCTCGACGCCATCATGGCGCTCGGCTACGCACCCTATCCGAACCAGTATCCCCTGCGCGACACGGTGACCGACCTCGTGGACGCGCATGGCAGTGCCGAAGGCGCCGCGCTTGAAACGGCCCGCGTCGAGACCGTGACAGGCGGTCGGATCCTCAGCATCCGGAACTTCGGCAAGGCGTCGTTCTTCGTGCTGTCGGATGGCCGGTCGCGTATCCAGGTGTACATCAGACAGGATGCCCTCAGTGAACAGGCGTATGCGCTGTCTCGCCTGCTCGACTTTGGTGATCAGATAGGCGTGACCGGTCACCTCTTCCGCACGCGCACCAACGAACTGTCGATCTGGGCCACCGATCTCTCGTTCCTGGCCAAATGCTTCATTCCGCTCCCGGAAAAATGGCATGGGCTCCAGGACGTCGAAACCCGCTATCGCCAGCGCTATCTCGACCTCATCGTCAATCCCGATGTCCGCAGGGTGTTCGAGATCCGCAGTCGCACGGTGTCGGCGATTCGCGAGGTGCTGACCGGCGAAGGATTCCTCGAGGTCGAGACGCCGATGATGCAGCCGATTGCGGGCGGCGCGCTGGCCCGGCCGTTTGTCACGCACCACAACGCGCTGGACATGACGCTGTATCTGCGCATCGCGCCTGAGCTGTATCTGAAGCGACTGACCGTCGGTGGCATCGAGCGGGTGTTCGAGATCAATCGGAACTTCCGCAATGAAGGGATTTCGACGCAGCACAATCCCGAATTCACGATGCTCGAGTTCTACTGGGCCTATGTCGACTGCGAACGCCTGATGACGTTCACCGAGACGATGCTCTCGCAGGTGGCGCAGCGGGCGGTGGGGACGGACGAGGTGACGTTCGGTGAGCACCGCATCAGCCTGCGGGCGCCCTTCCGGCGCCTGTCGCTGCGGCATGCGGCCGCCGAGGAGGCCTCCCGCCGTCTGGGCGTCGCCGTGAGTGTGGAAGAACTGCGGTCGCTCGATTCGGCGCGCGCCCTCGCGGCGCGGCTTGGGGTCGCCGTCGCCCCAGGGGCGGGCCCGGGGAAAGTGGCGACCGACATCTTCGAAGCCCTGTGGGAAGACCAGCTGATCCAGCCCACGTTCATCTACGACTTCCCGACCGAGGTGTCGCCGTTGTCCAAACAGCGGCCGGACGACCCGGATACGGTCGAGCGCTTCGAGCTGTATATCGGCGGCTTCGAGGTCGCCAATGCCTTCAGTGAACTCAATGACCCGGTGGAGCAGCGCCGACGGTTTGAGGCGCAGCTGGCCGACCGGGCTCGCGGAGACGCCGAGGCGCATGCGATGGATGACGACTACATCCGTGCGCTCGAGTACGGCATGCCACCGGCAGGCGGGGAAGGCATCGGTATCGATCGGCTCGTCATGATTCTGTCGAATTCGACGTCCATTCGCGATGTGATCCTCTTCCCGCTGATGCGGGCGCGTGACTGACATGCCGTTCGAACTGCAGGTCGCCCTGCGATATCTGCTGGCCAAGCGCCGGCAGGTCTTCATCTCGGTGATCTCGCTGGTCTCGACGCTGGGCGTGATGGTCGGGGTCATGGCGCTCGTCATTGCCCTGGCGCTGATGACGGGGCTGCAGTACGAACTGCGCGACCGCATTCTGGGCTCTGCCGCACACGTGTACGTCTGGAAGCCGGCGGGTCTTGAGGACTATCGTGCCGAGGTGGCCCGTATCGAGGCGGTGGCGGGCGTGGTGTCTGCGGCTCCGGCCCTGCTGGGCAAGGCCCTGGTGACCGGTCCCCGCGGGGAGGGCTTCATCACCCTCAAGGGCATTGATCCCGCGCGCGAGGGCCAGGTGACGGACCTCGGACGATCGATGGTGGACGGCACGCTGGCCGACCTGGGGCCGGCCTCGGACGCGCGTCGGGCTGGGGTGCTCATCGGGCGCTCGCTGGCGTCCACACTCGGTGTGGACACGGGCGATACCGTGACGCTGGTGACCCCGCAGGGCGCCTTGACCCCCATGGGCATGATGCCGCGCCAGCGTCGCGTGGATGTCGCCGGCACCTTCGCGCTCGGGCTCTTCGAGTTCGATCAGGCGTACGGCTTTGTCGACCTCGAGACGGCGTACCGGCTGACCGGCCAGTCCCGGCCCGACCATCTGGAAGTGCGCGTCGCCGATATCTATCAGGCCGCCGCCGTCGCCGACACGCTGCAGCGCACGCTGGGCGCCGAGTATGTCACGCAGAACTGGACCGAGATGAACCAGTCGCTCTACTCGGCACTCTGGCTCGAGAAGATGGCCATGGGCATCGGAATTGGGCTCATCGTGATGGTGGCGGCGCTGAACATCGTGGCGTCTCTGGTGCTCCTGGTCATGGAGAAGACCCGCGATATCGCGATTCTGAAAACCATGGGGGCTTCGTCGAGAAGCATCATGCTCATCTTCCTGACGCAGGGCATGCTGATCGGGGTCATCGGCACGCTGACGGGGGCCAGCCTGGGTGTGGGCATTGCGAGCGTCCTCGACCACTATCGGCTCATCACGATTCCCAGTGATGTTTATCAGGTCACGTACTTGCCATTCCTGATTCTGCCCGGGGATGTGGTGGCGGTGGTGGCCGGGGCGGTCGTCATCTGCTTCCTGGCCACGCTGTATCCGTCGAGGCAGGCCGCGCGGCTCGATCCCGCGCAGGCGCTGCGCTACGAGTAGCCATGGCGTTTCTGGCCGTGGAGGGCGTGACCAAGCGCTATCTCGGTGCCTCCCGGGAGGTGACCGTGCTGGACCACCTGTCGCTGACGGTTGAGGCCGGGGAGATGGTCGCCATTATGGGAGCCTCGGGCGTCGGCAAGAGCACGCTCCTGCACCTGCTCGGCGGGCTCGACCGCCCGGATGCCGGCCACATTGTGGTTGGCGGCCATGACGTGGGCACGATGGGCGATGCCGACCTCGTGGCATTCCGGAACCGGCAGGTGGGTTTTGTCTTCCAGTTCCACCATCTGCTCCCGGAATTTTCTGCCCTCGAAAATGCCGAGATGCCGCTGAGGATTGCGCGGCTGCCCCAGCGCGAGGCACGGCCCCGGGCTCAGGCCCTGCTCGAGCGCGTCGGGCTCGCAGACCGTCTGGCGCATCGGCCGGGGATGCTGTCCGGTGGCGAGCAGCAGCGGGTCGCGGTCGCCCGCGCGCTGGTCACGCGGCCCGCCCTGTTGCTGGCCGATGAACCGACGGGGGACCTCGATGAGCCGACCGCTGACGCGCTGCATGACCTCTTGCGTCAGATGCATCGCGAATACGGACTGACGGCGGTCATGGCCACCCACAATCCGCGTCTCGCCGCGCAGTGCGACCGCGTGCTCAGACTCGAGGGCGGTCGCCTGCATCCGCAGCCCTGACGTCGCCTACGCGTCGCCCAGCTGCGCCAGCTGAAAGACCACCTCCGCAATCGCCGAGTAGTCCGCATCGCCGCGCCCCTGTGCGACCTGGGCCAGCACCAGTTGCGCGACGACGGCGGAGGCCATCGCGGGAACGCCGGCCTCGCTCAGCGACGACAAGGCGATGCCCAGGTCCTTTCTGAACAGCGTGCCCTTGAACCCCGGTGTGTAGTTGCCGGTGATCATCCGCTCGCCGTGCACCTCGAGCACGCGGCTCTGGGCAAACCCGCCCATGAGGGCGGCTCTCACCTTCATGGGGTCGACGCCGTTCTTGCGCGCCAGGGCAATGGCTTCGGCGACGACCGTCATCGTGCCGCCCAACACAATCTGATTGCAGGCTTTGCAGATCTGCCCGGCGCCCGACGCGCCCACATGGACAATCTTCTCGGGCGCACCCATCGCGGCCAGCACGGGTTGCACGCGGGCCAGTGCCTCGGCGTCGCCGCCGACCATGAAGGTGAGTGTGCCAGCGATGGCGCCGATTTCTCCGCCGCTGACCGGCGCGTCGAGGAAGTGACCCCCTCGCTCTGCGGTCGCCTCGGCGAGGCGACGTGCGGTGGCCGGGGCAATCGTGCTCGAGTCGACAATGACGGTGTCGGCCTGCAGGGCCGAGAACAGGCCGTTCGGCCCTTCGAGGACCAGGGCGACATCGGGTCCGTCCGGCAGCATCGTGATGATGAGGCGGCAGGCCGCCGCGACCTCGGCGGGCGAGGAGACGGCCGTTGCTCCGGCGGCGACCAGTGCGTCGACGGGACCGCGGCTGCGGCTGTGCACCACCACCTGATGGCCCTGCTTGAGAAGATTGAGCGCCATGGGGCGCCCCATGAGTCCGAGACCAATGAATCCAACGAGAGCCATGCGGCACACACTATCGCGACGGAAGGGCCGACGCAACGTGCCACAATGTCGGCATGTTACGGACAGCGGGCATCATCGGTGTGGTTACGGCTCTGACGGCGGTCGCGCCCCTGCAGGGGCGCCAGAGTGGGCAGCAGGCAGCACCAACGCGCATCGACTTCGCACCGGTCACCACCCTGCTTCAGCAGATGGTGGCGGATGGTGTCGTGGCCGGGGCGGTTGCCGGCGTCCAGCGCGACGGCCGCACCGTGTATCTGGAGGCGGTGGGCCAGCGGGATGTGGCGACGGGGACGCCGATGACACCCGATACGCTGTTCCGCATCTACTCGATGACCAAGCCGGTCACCGCGGTGGTGGTCATGCAGCTGATATCCGACGGGCGGGCCTCGCTGGATGCGCCCGTCTCGACTTTTCTGCCGGAGTTTGTCGACGTCAGGGTCGCTCCGGACGGCGGGATAGGGCGTGCGCCGTCCCGGCCGGTCACCGTGCGCGATCTGCTGCTGCACACCTCGGGGCTGAGCCATCGGACGTCAGAACTCTATCGGTCACTCGGCGTGCGTTCACGGACCGATACCCTGCCTACGTTCATTCGGAAGATTGCGGCGGCACCGCTGATGGAAGATCCAGGCACGCGCTTTCGCTACAGCGAGGCCTCGACGGTACTGGGGCGACTGGTCGAAGTGTGGACGGGGCTGCCATTCGACGAGGCGGTTCAGCGGCGTGTGCTGACTCCACTCAGGATGACCCAGACGGGCTTCTGGGTGGGCCCGGCCGATGCCGGGCGACTGGCGGTGGTCTACAGGGGCCGGCCAGACCGTGGCCTGCAGCCGGTCGAACCAGAAGCGGTGCCCTTCACCGTGCGTCCCGCCCTTCTGGAGGGGGCGGTCGGACTGGTGTCAACCGTGCCGGACTACATGCGGTTCGCACAGATGTTGCTGAACGGTGGCCAACTGGACGGTGTCCGTATCCTGCCTGAGGCGGTGGTGGCCTCCATGGTGCGCGACGGTCTATCTTCCGACGTGCGGGCGGCCCGAGGCGGCACGATGGGCTGGGGACTGGCGAATGTCAACGTGGCTACCACCGCGAGTCAGACGGGCGCGCCGGTCGCGGTGGGTGAGTACGGATGGGATGGCACGGCCGGCACGATTTTCTGGAATGACCCGTCCCGCCGCACAACGGTCGTCCTCATGACGCAGCATCAGCCGGCCAATCCCTCCGGCATCCGGGAACGCTTCAAGACGGCGGTCGTGGGGGCGTTTGAGGGCGCTGGAGTGAGGTGAAACTGACACATGTACGTGCCGTATAATACGGAATAGAGGGGGCGACGACGTCGGATGTTCGAGCGATATACCGAACGGGCACGACGAGTGCTCTTTTTTGCACGCTACGAGGCCAGTCAACTCGGCAGCATCTCCATCGAAACTGAACACCTGCTGCTCGGACTCATCCGGGAAGGCAAGGGGCTGACTAGCCGAATCTTCTCGCGGTCCCACCTGTCGCTCGAAAGCATCCGGAAAGAGGTGGAGAGCCGCGCGGTCTACCGGGAGAAGGTCTCGACGTCGGTGGAGATTCCGTTCAGCGCGGAGACCAAGCGGGTGCTGCAGTATGCGGCTGAAGAAGCGGACCGCCTCCTGCACAACTACATCGGCACCGAACACCTGCTGCTCGGGATTCTTCGCGAAGAGCGGTCAGTGGCCGCGATCATCCTGATGGACAAGGGAATGCGGCTCCACCAGGTGCGCGAAGACATTGTCCAGTTGCTGAACGAGAAGGCGACGGTCACCAAGGGCAAGGACACCCCGCTGCTCACCGAGTTCAGCCGGGACCTGACGGATGCGGCTGCGCGACAGCAGTTGGACCCGCTGGTGGGGCGCGCCTACGAAATCGAGCGGGTGCAGCAGGTGCTGTGCCGCCGGACCAAGAACAATGCGGTGCTGATCGGGGAACCCGGAGTAGGCAAGACCGCGATTGTCGAGGGGCTGGCGCAGAAAATCGTCTCGGGCGATGTGCCGCATTTTCTCGCGGACAAGCGGCTGCTGGCGCTGGACTTGTCGCTGGTGGTGGCGGGCACGAAGTATCGGGGGCAGTTCGAGGAGCGCCTCAAGGCCATCATGAAGGAGCTGGTCGAGAACCCGAACATCATCGTGTTCATCGACGAGTTGCACACCCTGGTGGGGGCCGGGTCGGCGGAAGGCTCGCTGGATGCCGCCAACATTCTCAAGCCCGCCCTGTCGCGCGGCGAGATCCGCTGCATCGGTGCCACCACACCCGCGGAGTATCGGAAGTACATCGAAAAGGACCGTTCACTCGAGCGCCGGTTCCAGGCCGTCAAGGTCGATGCCCCGTCCGAGAGTGAGGCCATCCAGATTCTGTCTGGCGTCAAGGAACGCTACGAGGAATTCCACCACGTCGAGTACACGCCCGAGGCCATCGAGGCCGCGGTCTATCAGAGCAGCCGCTACATCACCGACCGGTTCCTGCCCGACAAGGCCATCGACCTGATCGATGAGGCGGGGTCGCGGACCAAACTGCGTGAGGCGCTGATTGGGGACGAATCGAATCCGGTGAACCGCAGTCTGCGCGAGGCGGTTGAGCGGGTCGCGATTGAAGGGGCCCTGACGCCCTCCGAGGCCGCGGCGTCGTCCGAGGCCACCAGTGCGGCGCCGGCCGGTGAACCGGCGCCAGGCCGTGTGGGCTCCGCGCGTGCCGTGGTGACTCGCGCAGACATTGACGAAGTGGTCTCCAAGTGGACGGGGGTCCCGCTGGCGTCGGTGAATCAGGCCGAGGGCGACAAACTCCTGCGGATGGAGTCTGAACTGCACCGCCGCGTGGTCAGCCAGGAGCGGGCCATCTCTGCGGTGTCCCGCGCCATCAGGCGGTCACGGGCGGGGCTGAAGAGTCCGGCGCGTCCGGTGGGCAGTTTCCTCTTCCTCGGACCGACCGGCGTGGGCAAGACCGAACTGGCGCGCGCCTTGGCGCAGACCCTGTTTGGCAGCGAGCAGGCCCTGATTCGGTTCGACATGTCCGAATACATGGAGAAGCATTCGGTCTCGAAGCTGATCGGGTCTCCCCCGGGCTACGTCGGGCACGAGGAAGGGGGACAGCTGACCGAGAAGGTCAAGCGGAACCCGTACTCGGTGGTGCTGCTGGACGAGGTCGAGAAGGCCCATCCGGATGTGTTCAACCTGCTGCTGCAGGTGTTCGAAGACGGGCACCTGACCGACGGGCTGGGGAATCGGATCAACTTCAAGAACACCATTCTCATCATGACCTCGAACATCGGGGCGCGCTTCATCCAGAAGAAGGCCACGCTGGGGTTCAAGGCCGAGGCGTCGGACCAGCACCGGGACGTGGAAGAGATGGTGCTGGGCGAAGTGAAGCGCACGTTCAATCCCGAGTTCATCAACCGCATCGACGAGCTGATTGTGTTCGAGGCCCTGACCGACGATGACCTGCGCAAGATCGTGGGTCTGCTGGTCGAGCAGCTGAATGCCAATCTGAGCGACCGTCGGATGCGCGTGCGGGTGACGGCGGATGTGGTGCACTGGATCATCGACGTCACGTGCAAGGACCGGTCCTACGGGGCCCGACCGCTGCGACGGGCGCTTCAGCGCTATATTGAGGACCCGTTGGCCGAGGAATTGATCCGCGGCCAGCTGACCGGAGGCGACATCGAGGTGTACCTCGACAGCGGGCACTTGGCCTATCGTCCGGTCGATGAAAGTGCCGCCGGCCGAACGCTGGCCGCGCACGTCTGACAACCAGGGATGTGACTGTCGTGCGACTTCTTCTGATTGCGGCCCTTGTGGCCCTTGTGCCGGGGGCTGCGGCGGCGCAGGTGCCGGCTGCGGCGCCCGTGCGGCAGCCGGTGGCCGGGTCCGGTCCGGTGGTGCGCTCGATTGAGCTCCGGTTTCACCCGGTCAATGAGTCGCTCATCGAACCCCAGACGTATCTGTATTACATTCAAGCGCAGGCCAGTCGCCCCTCCGATGGCGTCTGGGTGCCGTATACGGATGCGTCCGAGAAGGTCGTGCTGGACGACTTCAAGCGGCTGTGGGCCACCAACTTCCTCGACAACCTGTGGATTGAAGTCAACGACGACCCGTATCCGAACGGGGTCATTGGCAAGCGGCTCGTGTACCACATGGAGGAACGGCCGCGCGTGAAGATCGTCGACTACACAGGGTCGACCCGGGTGGAACGGACCAAGGTGGACGAGAAGATGAAGGAGCTGGGGATTTCGCTCCGGCTCGACTCGTTCCTGGACGAAGGGGTCGTGCGACGCGTCAAGGGCATCGTGTCCGGACTGATGGCCGAGAAGGGCTTCGAATTCGCCGAGGTCACGAGCATCGTCGAGCCGCTGCCGGCCGGGCCCAAGCTGGTCAAGGTGGTGTTCGACATCAAGGAAGGCCCCCAGGTCAAGATCCGTACGCTCGACATCGTGGGCAACGAGGCGGTGGGAGACCGGGCGGTCAAGCGACAGATGAAATCGACCAAGGAATACTGGTTCATGTCGTGGATTACGGGCCGCGGCAAGTATCAGGAAGCCAAGTTCGAGGAAGACGCCGACCGCGTCATCCAGTTCTACCGCAACCGGGGCTTCGTGCAGGCGCGGGTGGGACAGCCCGAGTTGAAGGTGCTCGAAGACAGCCCGGATGGCAAGACCCGCTGGGTGCAGGTGGATGTGCCCGTCGACGAAGGCGCCCGCTACAAGGTGGGCGAGGTGTCGTTCGATGGAAACAAGGTCATCAAGTCTGAGTTCCTCCGGCCCCTCTACAAGCTCCGTCCCGGCGCCTGGTACAGCGAAAAGCGTGTGCGGGACGGACTGGTCAAGTCGCGGGAGATCTACGGCGGTGGGGGTTACTTCGAATTCACCGGGTATCCCGATCTGGGATTCCAGGATGCCGCCGAAGGTCCGATCGCCGGCCCGGCTGAGCCCACGGTGAACGTCACCATGCGCATGCAGGAGGGCGAGCAGTATTTCGTCAACCGCCTGACGTTCACGGGGAACACCACGACCAGGGATAACGTGATTCGTCGCGAAATGCGGGTGATCGAGGGCGGGGTGTTCAACACCGAGGCGCTCAAGTTCAGCGTGCGGCGCCTGAATCAACTGGGCTACTTCAAGCCGCTCGAAGAGCAGGGCGGGCAGGGCGCCGATGTCGCCAAGACACCGAACTCGAAGAGCGAAGTGGATGTCACGCTGAAGCTCGAGGAACAGAACCGCAACCAGTTGACGTTTGGGGCGGGTGTGTCGCAGTGGGAAGGCTTCTTCGGACAGTTGTCGTTCCAGACGGCCAACTTCATGGGGCGCGGCGAGTCGCTCACCTTGTCCGCCCAGGTCGGGTCACGGGCCGAGAACTATCAGTTGGCCTTCACCGAGCCATTCCTGTTCGACCGGGCGATCACCGGCGGGTTCGATATCTACAAGCGCATGCTGCGTTTCATCGGCCAGTTCACGCAGGAATCGGCTGGCGGCAACCTGTCTGCGGGATTTCCGCTGGCCGGATTCTCGCGCATGTTTTTCACCTACAGTTACGAACGGGTCCGCGTCACCGAACTGAATCCGTTCTACAACAACCCGCAGATTCTGGCGACCAATCCGTTCCTGGCCGACTCGCTGCTCCTCGGGGCCGGTGGCGCACGCATCATCAGCAAGATCACGCCGAGTTTCGTGCACAACACGATCGACAACCCAATCTTTCCCAATGTGGGGCGTCGCATCACGGCCAGCTTTGACTACGCCGGTCCCGGTGGCGATACGTTCTTCATCAAGCCGCGGTTCGAAGCCGTGCAGCTGTTCCGCATCACGCCCCGGACGACCCTCGGGGTGCGCGGACAGGTGGAATACATCCGGCCGTATGGCGACACCAAGGCGCCGCCGCTGTTCGAATCGCTGTTCCTGGGGGGCGAGTACAGCGTGCGCGGGTTTGATATCCGATCGATTGGGCCCCGCGATCTTCGGACGGGCCTCGTGCTCGGGGGCAACAAGAGCCTGTTGTTCAACGCCGAGTACATGATCTCCATCGCGGGTCCGGTGCGTCTCATCCTGTTCTACGACGCGGGCCAGATTCGGACCACCGGGCAGAGCTACGCGTGGAAGGAGGACATTCTGGAGGTGGTGCCGCCGCCGTCCGCGGTGTTGACAGATGCCTTCGCTACTGGAGTGCTGACCGACCCGAACGCTCCGGGACCTACCACGACTATTACCGGTCAGCGCAGCGCCTTCAAGACATCGACCGGTGCCGAAGTCCGGTTCTTCATGCCGGTGCTGAACGTGCCCTTCCGCCTGATTTTTGCGCTCAATCCGCAGCGCGGCGGTATCTACCGGAACAACCTGCAGCTGTCACAGCTGTTCCAGTTCCGGTTTGCGGTGGGGTCGACGTTCTAACCTGACAGGGGCGCCCGAAGGGGCTGCCCCGATGTCGTGTGCGGGGAGGGTGTCTGCGGGGCAGTGAGTGGGCCCGCCGTCTGGCGGCACGTGCCGCGTTCGCGC
>JBIIDF010000335.1:0-3291 GCA_044238535.1 Vicinamibacterales bacterium | reverse complement strand
CGCGCGGGCACGGGCAGGCGCCGGCTGGCCCCGGAAACCGGATTGATGATGACGAGCACGCGCACGGTGTGGTCAGTATACTGACGCCGGTTCTTCAGCCTCTTCCATGCGACTTGCCGCCATCGACATCGGAACCAATTCGATGCACATGATCGTGGTGCAGGTCCGCGACGACCAGTCGTTCGAAATCATCGATCGCGAAAAGGACATGGTGCGCCTCGGCAGTGGCGGCCTTGACGGCGGCGAACTGGCCCGAGCACCGCAGACGGCTGCCCTCCAGGCCCTCTCGAAATTCGAACGCCTCGCCCGATCGCATCAGGTCGATGAGCTGCTGGCCGTCGCCACCAGCGCGACGCGCGAGGCCCAGAACGGCGGCGCCTTCCTGTCGGCCATCGAAACACATACCGGCATCAGGCCCCGCCTGATCTCGGGAACTGAGGAAGCCCGGCTGATTCATCGTGCAGTCGTCTACGGCGTCGACACCACGGCACCCGTTGTGGCTGTCGACATCGGCGGCGGCAGCGTGGAAATCACCCTGGGCAGCGGTCCTGAAGCGCGTCTGGCACGCTCGTTCAAACTCGGGGTGATCCGCCTGACAGAACGCTTCGTCCTCTCGGACCCCCTGTCCCGCAGGGACGAGCGCCGCCTGGTGGCCTTCATCCGCCAGGAAATTGACGAGTACGTCAAGCTAATCACGGCCGCAGGAGGCGGGCGGGTCGTCGGCACGTCGGGAACGATCCTCTCGATTGGGCAGTTGGCGGCCACGCTTGAACGCGGGGCGCCCCCCGATGAACTGCGAAACCTGCGCGTCTCCGCCCGGGCCATCCGTCAGGTGAGGAAGCTCGTGACGTCGCTGGATCTCGACGCCCGGCTGCAGCTGCCCGGTCTTGACCCGAAGCGTGCCGACCTGGTCGTGGCCGGCGCCATCCTGCTCGACACCCTGCTGAGCCGGCTCGGGGCCCGCGAGCTGACGCTGTGCGACCTGGCGCTGCGCGAGGGCGTGATTCTCGACTACATCCGCCAGCACGCCTCCGACATCGCACGCATCGATCAGTATCCGGATGTCCGTCGCCGGTCGGTGATGGAGCTCGCCGAGCGCTGCCAGTGGGAAGACGCGCACGCGCGGCAGGTGACGCACCTGGCCCTGACGATGTTCGACGAGACACGGCGCCTGCATGGCTACGGCGATGCCGAGCGCGAATGGCTCGAGTATGCGTCGCTGCTGCATGACATCGGCAACCACATCAGCTTCGAGCGTCACCACCGGCATTCCCACTACCTCATCAAGCATGGCGATCTGCGCGGGTTCGAGCCCAGAGAGATTGACCTCATCGCCCTCACCGCCCGGTATCACCGTCGTTCCGCACCCAAGCGCGACCACGAGGGATTTGCGGACCTTGACACCGCCGACCGCCGCCGCGTGCGTGTGCTCTCGGCGTTCCTGCGTCTGGCCGAGACGCTCGACCGGTCACGTCACGGCGTCGTGCACGCCTTGAGTCTGCGGGACCGCGGTCCCGACCTCCGGCTGCACCTGACCGTCAGCGGCGACGCGGAACTCGAGGCCTGGGCTACGCGCCGCCAGTTACCCGTCCTCGAGGAGGCCCTGGGCAAACCGGTCGTACTCGCGAAGATTCATCAGGAGCCCACCGAGCGTGCCACGACCCGCAGCCGCACACCGCGCCTGCCGGCCCGGCGTCATGTGCGCGCCGATTTAACACGACAGTAACGGACGGGTCACGACGAACCGGAGTAGTCTCTGAAAATGTCGGCACCCCTTGCGCCGTCGATGTCCGATGTCCTGACGGCAACCGTGCTGGCGCTGTCCGTGTCGGTGGTCGCCGCGGTCGGAGTGTCGCTGCTGCTACAGCAGGCGCCTCCAGGCTTGACCTCCCTCGTGCGGCGGGTGCTGGGCGTCGCCGCCGGCGTCCCGAAGGTCGTCCTGGCCGCCGGCATGCTCACCGTCCTGCCGCTGGCCGGCACGACGTCGCCACGGCCAGTGCTCACCGTGCTCCTGGCCGCGATGGTCGCGCCTGGGCTGGTGGCACGGTGCGACGACATCTTCAGCCGCATGACATCCCCGCTGCGAGAGGCGGCGGCCGCCCTCGGCGCCGGTGCACTGTCAGCCACCGCGACGCTTGTGCTGCCTGTGGCGCGTCCGGCGCTGACCGGCGCGGTGCTGGCCGCAGGTGCGCAGGGCATTGGTGCCCTGCTCACGATTGGCACGCTGCAAGGTGCTGCGGGTGCGCGTCCCGATCCACTGGTGACCGCGGCCGGACGCGATGCCGTCGGGCTCGGCCCCGTGGTCCTGCTCGCGGGCACGGTCACATTGGTGGTGAGCACGCTCGTCGGCATCTACGTCGAGGATTTTTCCGAAAACGCACAGGGGACACGTCACGTCGACCGCCTCGTCAGATGGCTGTCGGCCCTGCCGCCCCTGGTGTCTGCGCTGGTGCTCGCGGCGGTGATCTCGCCGATGCGCCACACGCCGCCCGATGCCGGGATGGCGGCACTCCTGTTGGCCCTGCTGCTGGGACCACACGCCGCGCTCGCGGTGCGCTCGGCCCTGTCCACGGTGCCGGTCACGCTGCGGCAGGCCTCACGTGCGCTCGGGGCGAGTCGGCGGCAGACGTTGCGTCGCCTGGTGCTACCGGCCGCCGCCCGTCCCCTGATCCGTCGCCTGTGCGGGGCGGTCACGCGGGCGACGCTCGAGTGGTTCCCCTTCGTGGCCATCGGCATCGCGCTCATCCTGCCCGAGGCACTGCCTGCGTGGGTCCGTGCCCTCGGCGACCGCTGGATGACGGTGCCCGGCGTGCCCGTGCAGCACCTGCTCGCGGTGCCGCCGTCGGCCCTGCCCGCCGTGCCCCCCGTCGTATGGCTGCTGGCTGGTCTGACGACGGTGGCCACCTGGCTGACGCCTGCGGCAGATGTCGTGCGGGAGCCTCGTCTGTGATGCTGCAGACCGACCGCCTCACGGTGCATGTGGGCGGCATTCGCGCGATCGACGGCGTCACGATCGGCATTCCCTCCGGCACGGTCACCGCCGTGATCGGCCCGACTGGGAGCGGAAAGACCACCCTGCTCCGGACCATGAACCGCATGGTGTCGCTGCTGCCCTCGGTGCGCATCGAGGGCGATGTGCGGCTGAAGGACGTCTCGATTTTTGCGCCCGGGGTGCGGGTCACCGACCTGCGGCGGCGCGTCGGGCTGGTCGGGGCCGAGACCGCGCTGCTGCCGGGCACCGTCGCCGACAACATGACCTACGGCCTGCAGGTCAGCGGCCAGTGGCCGACG
>JBIIDF010000334.1:0-3292 GCA_044238535.1 Vicinamibacterales bacterium | reverse complement strand
TGCCACCGCTGTAGACGCCAATCTCCACCACGACGGGCTTCTGTCCGACGAACTGATGGAGGTGCCGGTGGTAGACCTCAAAGTAGTGCCGCCACTTCCAGATGCCTGGGCCATCGGTGACGGCATCAAAGTGCTCCTCCAGAGGATTGGAAGCCGACGGCAACGGCGCCGTGCCCCGGGGGGCGTGCTTCCATCCGGCGACAAGCGCGTCTCCACGGGCGTCCTCCGGTGTGCGGAGACGCCCGGCCTAGTCGATCGGGGACGGACGTGCCGTCCGTGCCGCCCGGCGTGGGTGGGAAAGAAGCCTCGTCACGAGATGTCGCCACATGGTGGGAATTTAAAGTATGCCAAGTCCGGTTCATGGCGCAGCGTCGACGAGGTCGCCAATCGTGTGTCACCCGGTGCTGGCGGGACACCCACGTGGTCGCGTCCGGCTCCGTCTGGAGCGCCACGCGCCCATACCAAGGCTCGGAACGTGGTAAGGTGTCGCTCCCCTAGGTTCATGCCAACTTCAGACCAGTACCCACGCGTGCTCTATCTCGACGGCGTGCGCACCTTTGCAGTCCTCGCGGTGATCATCCAGCACTACGCGGCCGCTGACAGTGTGTTACGGATCCCCGGCCTCAGTTGGGGGCTGATTGGTGTCCACACGTTTTTCGTGCTGAGTGGCTTTCTCATCACAACGCAGTTGCAGAGCAAGTATCGCGCGGAAGACGGCGTGTTCAATGCTTACGGGCGATTTGCCGTCGCGCGTGCCTTTCGCATTGTCCCGCTGGTCTGGCTGGCGCTGCTGGTGGTGACGCTGCTTTCAGGCAAGATCCTGCCGCCCGAAGTGTATTGGGTGAATCTCGCGATGGCCCAGAACCTGTACATGGCGACTGTCGGCCAGTTCACGCTCAACACTGGCCACTTCTGGTCAGTCGGTGTGGAGGTTCAGCTGTATCTGGTGTTCCCATGGCTCTACTGGGCGCTGCCCCAGCGCTTCAAGTTCATCGGGCTCCTCATCGCGCTGGTCGCGCTCTACGCGGTGGCGCCCTCGCTCAACACTGTGGTCGGCGCACGGGCAGAATCCTTCCTTCCATATAACCGTGCCGATGCCTTCCTCATGGGCGCCCTTCTTGCCGCAACGCCTGAACGGTGGCGCGGTGTGTTTGCCGTTGCGTGCCTGTGCCTCTCGCTGGCGGGGCAGTGGTTCCCCGTCCCTCGACAGCCCTATTTCCTCGTTCCGAACCTCTGCTTTGTTGGGGCCCTGGCCGCGATCCCCCATCTTCGGCCCGTGCGCGCGCTCCTCGAGATGCGCCCGATCGTCTATCTGGGTCAGGTGAGCTACGGGATCTTCGTCTGGCATCTGATCGCCCCGCTTCTGTATTTACCGACGCTCTGGCTTTGGGTGGGCTGGCTTCCTGAAGGGATGCTTTACTGGACCATCAACCTGACGTACACGATGATCTTCACGTTCGCGAGCTGGTATCGGTTTGAGTTCCCCATGACTCAGTTGGGCGCGCGTCTGTCGGCTCGGATCTTCCCGCGACCGCCGTCTCGGGTCCCCTGACCGAGATACCCGCCGGCCCCGGCTGTCAGCGAACATCGCTTACTCAATATCACGGCGTAGGCGCGATGCCGTATTCGTCGTGTCTGGCGGCTGCCGCCTGTGTCCGGGGACACCCTTGGTCGCCCATGGGTCGTATGCCGTGTCCATCCTCGGCGTCACCGGTGTCACGGGCGTCACGCTGCCCGAGGGGACATGCTCACCACCCGTGAGAGTGTCCCGCCGCGCGTTGCTAGACCAAGGGGGAATGAGTGGGGCGGTTTCGACGTGTCGCAGTGTGACCCCAGTGTGACCCCGCCGAAACGCAGACCCACGTGAGCGGGTCACAGCGGAAGCTGTAAACCGTTTATTTTCATTAGTTTAGGATGGTGGCCAGGGAGGGAATCGAACCCCCGACACCGTGATTTTCAGTCACGTGCTCTACCAACTGAGCTACCTGGCCGCTCGGCGAGACGACGAAGTATAGCACGGCCCAGAGGCGCCCCGGTGCTCGAGGCACCGGGGCCGTCCGTGGGGGCGGTCAGGCGCTGGCGGCGTCGCCCTCGCGCAGCATGCCGAGCTCGCGCCGCACCTTGACGTCGATGGCGTCGCGGATGTCGGTGTGCTCGCGCAGGAAGGCCTTCACGTTCTCGCGGCCCTGGCCAAGCCGCTCGCCGCCGTAGGAGAACCACGCGCCGCTCTTCTCGACGATTTTCTTGTCGACGGCGAGGTCAAGCAGGTCGCCCTCGCGCGACACGCCCTCGCCATAGACGATGTCGAATTCGGCCTCGCGGAAGGGCGGTGCCATCTTGTTCTTGACCACCTTGACGCGCGTGCGTCCGCCGATGACGTTTTCGCCATCCTTGATCGCGCCAATACGACGGATGTCGATGCGGACCGAGGCATAGAACTTGAGCGCGCGTCCGCCGGTCGTCGTTTCGGGATTGCCGAACATGACGCCGATCTTCTCGCGCAGCTGGTTGATGAAGATAAGGACGGTCTTCGATTTCGAGATGGCCCCGGTAAGCTTGCGCAGCGCCTGCGACATGAGGCGGGCCTGCAGACCCATCTGCGCCTCGCCCATCTCGCCTTCGATTTCGGCCCGGGGCACGAGTGCCGCCACCGAGTCGACGACCACGACATCGACGCTGCCCGAGCGGATGAGCACCTCGACGATTTCGAGCGCCTGCTCGCCGTTGTCGGGCTGCGAGACCAGCAGGTTGTCGATGTCGACGCCCAGCTTGCGCGCATACTCGGCGTCGAGGGCGTGTTCGGCATCGACAAACGCCGCCAGGCCGCCGGCCTTCTGCGCCTCGGCAATAACCTGCAGCGCCAGCGTGGTCTTGCCGGACGATTCCGGTCCGAACACCTCGACGACACGCCCGCGGGGGAGTCCGCCGATGCCCAGGGCATAGTCGATGCTGATGGCGCCGGTCGAGATGGCCTCGACAGGAGCGATGCTGTTGCGCTGGCCGAGGCGCATGATGGCGCCCTTGCCAAACTGCTTTTCGATCTGGCCCACGGCCACGTCGAGGGCCTTGACCCGTTCCTGTCGTTCGTCGATTGCCATGTCGGAGGATGTCCTTTCGAAGCAATCCTCATCCTAGAAACGCGCCAAGCGAAAGTCAAGCGAAAATCGGACCGCTGTCATCATGCTAGCAATGCGGAATCAACAAGTTGCGGGCACCCGACGACTTTCGCCCCGGCGCGGGGTGTCGTAACTGCCCCTCGCGTATTTGCGGGAAATCGCAGGAATTGCCTATT
>JBIIDF010000333.1:0-3296 GCA_044238535.1 Vicinamibacterales bacterium | reverse complement strand
CCAGTCGTCGCCCAGCTGCCAGCGCCAGTACTTGCGCAGCGCCTCGACGGCGGTGTCACTCGGCTGAATGGTGATCTGCGACCACGACGGCATGTGCGGCCTCACGGTTGAGTAAACCGGCATGCGCCAGGGTGGCGAAGCCGGGTACATGAACAATCCCCTCCTGGCGCAGACGCTGCGGCACCGCTGCGCCAGATGGCGCAGCAGCGTCTCAACACGCGTCCTCGGATGGGCCAGCGACGTGGCCTGCGCCTCGAGCGTTGATCGCCGCTGATCGCCGTAAACGCAGACACCGAGTACTCCATCCCGAGCCACAGGCCAACAGGCGCAATGAACGATTCCCCTCGGGAAACGGAACCGCCGTTAGCGGACCTGCGCGTTGGCCTCCAGCGTGGCTTCGAGGCTTGCCAGGTCACCGAGCACCCACAAGTCGGCGATTACGCCAGCCTCAAACCGAAACAACGCAGCACCGAGCCACTGAACCGACGTGCCGGTGGGCGGGTATCCGCGGAAGGCGCCCACGTGCTTACCACCAAACTGCATCTTCGCGAATGCCCGGTCACCCTCGGCAACGCACTCCATAATCTCGCACCGATATCCGGCGAGGGGCTCGCGCACCGACCGGACGTAGTCCAGGAACGCAGGGATGCCGCGGAGCTCGGCGCCCAGAGAACCGCGGAACGTGAAGCCGACCGCGAGCAATTCGCTGGCGGCGTTGATGTCGCCCTGGTTCCAGATGCGCTCGTAGAACGCTTCGACAAGTGTTGGTACAGTGCCCGTCGTCACGACGCCACGTCCTCCCCATCCGACGAGCCCTCAACTGGCACCTCGCAAGAGTGCCCGACGGTCAATGCCCGCATCTGATGTCATCCGTCATCTCCTCCAGTCGCGCGGCCGTGCTAGCGCGGTTGGCCCTGACCTGCCGGGATGCGTCGGCCCAGTAGCGCCTGCAGAACGGCGCCGGACGCACCTTCTGTCTTGCCGCCGCTATTCACTGTCCCACGTCGCATCGATCTGATTCAGCACTCAGGGTGAGTCTGCGCCGACGCAGAACGACGGCGGTAGTGTGCCCGCCAGTGGCTCACGGGTCAAGCGACCAGCATGGCAGAGGAATGCCTGGCACGGCCATCTGGCGGGTCGCCAGAAGTACGCAGGCACCACTGACCCGGAAACGCCCGGTTCGCTGCAGGGCACCACTCGCTCACACACCGTCGCGGCGTACAGGCACACGCTGCGGCACAGCTGCGCTGCACATCTGTTGCGGAACGATGTCGACACCCGGGGGGATTTGGTACCGGTACGGGGATTCGAACCCCGGTTACATGGCTGAGAACCACGTGTCCTGACCCCTAGACGATACCGGCACGTAGGGAAGACCTCATATCTTAGCGGGCGATTCGGGCGAGCGTCAAGGACGATTCCGCCGCACCGAGTGCCATAATGCCGGGATGGCTGTGCCTTCGCGGGTCGCCGACTTCCTGGCACTGACCAAACCCCGACTCAATCTGCTCGTCCTGCTCACCACCGCCGCCGCCTACCGGCTCGGACTGGACGGGACGCTCGACCTCACCCCCTTCGCCCACACCCTGATGGGCACGGCACTCGTCGCCGGCGGCGCCGCCGCACTCAATCAGGTCTGGGAACGCGAATCAGACCGGCTGATGACCCGCACACGCCTGCGCCCGCTGCCCGACGCCCGACTCGGCACCGGCGAGGCGACGTGGTTCGGCCGCATCCTGGCGCTGGCCGGCCTCGTGCAACTGGCCGTCTTCGTCAACATGCTGACCGCCGCGGTGGCACTGGCCACCCTCGTCAGCTACGTGTGGTGGTACACCCCACTCAAATTCCGCACCTCGCTCTCCACCATCGTCGGGGCCCTGCCCGGCGCCCTGCCCGCCGTCATCGGCTGGACCGGCGCCACCAATCAGCTCACGCCCGAAGCCTGGGTGCTGTTCGGCATCGTCTTCATGTGGCAGATGCCGCACTTCCTCGCCATCGCCTGGATGTATCGCGACGAATACGCCCGGGCCGGCATGCCGCTGCTGCCGGTGATTCACCCCGACGGACGGTCGACCGGACGCCAGGCCTCGCTCTACACCGCCGGCCTGCTGCCGCTCACCCTGATGCCCACGCTGATGGGCATGGCCAGCGCCTACTATCTCGCCGGCGCCGTGGTCCTCGGCGCGTGCCTGCTGGTGCTGAGCCTCGAGTTCTCGCTGGTGCGGTCGCAGGCCGCCGCGCGCCGGCTGTTCTTCGGCTCGATCCTGTATCTGCCACTGCTCTGGGGCCTGCTGGTGTGGGATCACGTCTCACACTAGAGCACCCGTCTCTCATCGCCGCGAGCCCGCACCCATGACCGTCTCCGACCTGCCCACCCTCAACGCCACCCTCAACGCCCTTGCCACCGTGCTGCTCACCGCCGGCTGGTATTTCATCCGCACCGGACAGCGCCAGGCCCATCGCCTGTGCATGCTGTCGGCCTTCGGCGTGTCGGCCGCGTTCCTGACGTCGTATCTCATCTACCACTACAACGTCGGGTCGGTCGCCTTCACCGGCGTCGGCGCAATTCGCGCGGTGTACTTCACCATCCTCATCACCCACGTCGTGCTGGCCGCCGCCATCGTGCCGATGATTCTGATGTCGCTGTCGCGCGCGCTGTCGTCACGCTTCGATCAGCACCGCCGCATCGCCCGATGGACGCTGCCCCTGTGGCTCTATGTGTCCGTCACCGGCGTGGTGGTCTACTGGATGCTGTACCGGCTCTAGCGGTACCGCACGTAGCGCGCCCACACCTGACGCCACCGCGCCTCGTCTGCCGCCCACCCGGCCGCCACCACCGCCGGGTCGTCGCCGCGCAGCACGCGCTCGAGACTCTGGCGTGATCCCATGAGCACCGACGTGTTCGCCAGTTGATACTGCGAGGGATACAGCCGGCCGAGGGCACCAGCCACTTCCAGGCCGAGCCGCACCGAGGGAAGCGCCCCGCGGTCAGTCACCGTCATGAACACCCCCTGGCACACCTCGCCGGCATAGCGGCTGGTCGACGGCGTGAAGGTCACCGGATAGAACCGGACGCCGGGAATGCGTCGCGCGTTGAGTGCCGCCGCCAGCGCGGCGCCGTCAATCCACGGCGCCCCAATCTGCTCGAAGGGCTGGTCGGTCCCGCGCCCCACGGAAATGTTCGAGTACTCGATGGCCCCGATGCCCGGGTAGAGCGTCGCCTGCGTCAGGCTCCGCATGTTCGGCGACGGATTGACCCAGCGCACGCCCGTCTGATCAAACCAGGCATCACGCAG
>JBIIDF010000061.1:0-11788 GCA_044238535.1 Vicinamibacterales bacterium | reverse complement strand
ATCGCCGGGCGAGACATCGCCAATCCCGTCGGCGCCATGGCGTCGATGGCCATGCTGCTCGAACACAGCTTCTCGCTGACGCAGGAGGCGGCGGCCATCACCCAGGCCATCGACGACACGCTGGCGGGGGGACTCCGCACGGTCGACATTGCAGAGCCGGGTACCACGCCCGCCTCCACCTCCCAGTTCACGGCCGCCGTCACCGCAGCCCTGTCCCGCGCCTGACCGTGCTCTCGACAGGGTGCGCGTGCCCCCACGCCGCCCCCGAGGGCACGCGCCGGGCTCCCTCTTGACGCCCGGCGCCATCCGCGCCACGCTGTGCGCACTATGTCCACTCGCCGACTCTGCGGGCCCGCCGCGCTGCTCGTGGGGCTGCTCGGCGCCGCGTGCGCCCAGCCCCCTGCCCCGTCTGCCGTACCGGCGGTGCCGTCTCCCGACGCGCCCGATGCCAAAGTGGCACTCGATACCGTCAGTGCCGACCGCGTCAAGGCCCACATGACCACGCTGGCTGACGATACGATGGAAGGCCGTGGCCCGGGTACACCCGGCTACGAACGGGCCCTGCAGTACGTCGAAGGGACCATCCGCGAGATGGGTCTCGCACCCGCCGGCGAAGCCGGGGGCTTCCGCCAGCGCGTACCGCTGCGCAACGGTACCGTCTCTGCCGACGAGAGCCACATCGCCATCACCGGCCCCTCGGGGCGGCACACATTGCAATACGGCGTCGATGCCCTGCTCGGTGCCGACCATCTGCGCGAGACAGTCACGCTCGACGATGCTCCGGTCGTGTTTGTCGGATATGGCGTGAGTGCGCCGATGCTGGGCTATGACGACTATGCCCAGGCCGGCGACCTGACCGGCAAGATCGTCGCGTATCTGAGCGGCGCCCCGGCGAAGTTCCCCAGCAACGAACGCGCGTACTTCTCGTCGGGGGCCGTCAAGGATGCGGAAGCCGCGAAGCGTGGCGCCATCGGCACCGTGAGCTTCACCACCCCGGACGACCCGCGCTTCCGCTGGGAGGTCAGCGTGGCCACCTCGGCACAGGGCGGCTTCTCGTGGATCGACGCCGACGGACGTCCCAACCGTGGCGACGCGGCCCTGCGGGGGGCGGTGTCGTTGAATCATTCGGGCGTCGCTCGACTGTTCGAGGGCACACCCAAGCCGCTCGCACGGATTTTTGCAGACGCGGCCGCCAGCGTGCCGCAGGCCGTTCCGCTGCCGACACGGCTATCGGTGACGACCCGCACACGGCACCGTGCGGTCGAGAGCGCCAATCTGGTGGCGAAACTCGAAGGCAGCGACCCGACGCTGCGGCAGGAACACGTCGTCTATGTGGCGCACATCGACCACTTCGGCGTGGGCACGCCGATGCACGGCGATGCCATCTACAACGGGGCGCACGACAATGCGTCGGGCGTGGCGATTGTGCTTGAAGTGGCCCGCGCCTACCGTGCCCTGCCGACACCGCCGCGGCGGTCGGTGATCTTCCTCTTTGTCACCGCCGAAGAATGGGGTCTGCTGGGCTCTGACTACTTCGCCCGGAACCCGACCGTGCCGAAAGCCAGCCTCGTGGCAAACCTGTCGCTCGACATGCCGTTCCTCTACCATCGCCTGGTCGACATCGTGCCCTACGGCGCACAGCACTCGACGCTGGCCGACCCGGTGGCGAAAGCCGCCGCGCATCTCGGTGTGGGACTCGCGACTGACCCCATTCCGGAACAGGTGCTCTTCATCCGCAGCGACCACTTCAGCTTCATCCGTCAGGGCATTCCCGCGCTGTTCATCAAGAGCGGATTCCAGACAGGCGATCCGTCCAAGGACGGTTCCGCCATCAACACCGGCTATCGCCGTGACGTGTACCACAAGCCCAACGACGACATGTCGCAGCCCTTCGACTTCGAGGCCGGCGCCATGCACGCCCGCCTCAACTTTCTCATCGGCTGGCTCGTGGCACAGACCGAGGCACGGCCCGGGTGGAATCCCGGTGACTTTTTCGGCCAGGTGTTCGGGCCGACATCCTGAGGAGCAGTGGGGCGCGGCCCATCACCGCGCGAGTAGGGAGTGGGCGCGGGCCGTGTATGGTGCGCGCCTGTCTGGAGGGACCATGACGATTCGTTCTGCAGCGTCTCTGTCGTCGCTGCCACTGGTGTGGCTGCTGGCCACGGCGGCGAGTGTCACTGCACAGCAGCCATCTGCCCCTGCAGCGGCCGTCATTGACGACGCGCGTCTGCGCACACCGGCGGGTGGCGAGTGGATCAATCACGGACGCGACTTTGCCGAAACGCGGCACAGTCCGCTGACGCAGATTGACCAGGGCAATGTGGCCCGCCTCGCTCCGGCCTGGTCGGTGGAAGTCGGCTCGCAGGGCAAGATCGAAACGACACCCATCGTCGCCCACGGGGTGCTGTACGGCACGTCGACCTACAGCGTTGTCTATGCGGTCGATGCGAGGACGGGTGCCCTCAAATGGCGCTGGGACCCGGCACTCGTGAAGGGCGGCATCGCCGAGGGCGCGGCGCGCTTCTGCTGCGGGCCGGTCAACCGGGGCGTGGCGGTCTACAAGGGCAAGGTGTATGTCGGGCTGCTCGACGGACGTCTTGTCGCGCTCAACGCCGAGACGGGGCGTGTCGTCTGGGCCATTCAGACAACGCCGGTCGGCTCTGACTATTCGATCACGGGTGCCCCGCGCATCGTGAAGGGCAAGGTGCTGATCGGCAACGGCGGCGGCGAGTACGGGGTGCGCGGCTACCTGACCGCCTACGATGCCGAGACCGGTAAGCAGGCCTGGCGCTGGTATGTCGTGCCCGGTGATCCGTCCCTGGGTGCGGAAGACCGTTCGATGGAACAGGCGATCCGGACCTGGCGTGGGCAGTGGTGGAAATATGGCGGCGGCGGCACCCCCTGGGACGGGCTGTCGTACGACCCCGAGAGCAACATGGTGTATGTCGGCACCGGCAACGGGTCGCCATGGGCCCGCGACCATCGCAGCCCCGGCGGCGGCGACAACCTCTATCTGTCGTCGGTGGTAGCGCTCGACGCCGATACGGGTCGTTACGTGTGGCACTACCAGACGACTCCGGGAGACGACTGGGACTACAACGCGGCGCAGCAGATGATGCTGCTCGACCTCACCATCGAGGGCCGTCTGCGGAAGGTGCTGGTGCAGGCACCAAAGAACGGGTTCTTCTACGTCCTCGATCGCCTGACAGGCGAGCTGCTGTCGGCGCAGCCGTATGTCGCCGTCAACTGGGCGACCCACATCGACCTCAAGACCGGACGTCCCGTCGAGACGCCCGAGGCCCGCTACGGGGCGAAAGGTGCGCGCCTTTCCCCCTCAGCCGTTGGCGCGCATCACTGGCCGCCGATGGCCTTCAACCCCGCCACGGGGCTTGTGTACTTCCCGGGCCAGGAAACGAGCATGCTGTTTCAGAACACGCCCACCTTCGAGTTCGAGCAGGGACGGTGGAACACCGGCACCGCGCGAGGCACAGCCGCCGCTGCCGCCAGCGCGGCCACGGCCACTCCTGCACCGGTTGCCGGGGCCCCAGCCACCCCGCCCCCCTCGACGCCCACACCTGCGGCCAGCACCCGGGGGTTCTTCGTCGCGTGGGACCCGGTCGCGAACAAGGAACGATGGCGGATCGACTTCCGCCCGAGCGGCGGGGCGCTGTCGACCGCGGGCCAGCTGATCTTTGCGGGACAGAGCACCGGCGCCTTCCAGGCACTCGACCCGGCGACGGGCCGCGTGCTGTGGTCGCACATGCTCGACTCGGGCATCGCGACGCCGGTGACCTATGAGCTTGACGGCACGCAGTATGTGGCCGTGATGTCGGGCATCAACGGCGGCAAGGTCTACGCGTTCACACTCGACGGCAAATAGACACACAGGGCCGGACGGCCTGGCACAACGCCATCACACGACTCGGGGCTGACACCGGTGAGGTGCCAGCCCCAAATACTTTCGTGGAACCGCCCGCGCGGACTTTCCGCGACGGGTTACTGCCGGGGCGCGGCGTTCGTGCCCGTCGTCAGACGTGCGCGGGCAGCCGCCAGTCCCCGCACCGACGGCGTCCGGTTGGGTGTGCGCAGCAGTGCCTGCTCGAACGCCTTCACCGCCTCGGCGTACTGGCCGTTGTCTGCCAGCATCTCCGCATACAGCTCGAACGAGGGCTTGATGGGCTCAGGCGGGCCCGAGGGAGGGGCCATGCCCGCCTCGATCGCGCTGGCTTCGCGCGCCAGCGTCACCGCCTGTGCCTTCTGTCCGCGCACGGAAGCCAACATTGCGCCCAGCTGCTTTTCGCGAATGGCATGCGGACGCGCCGCATAGCCGTCGGTGCCCTTCGACACGCGCTCGCGGATGGCGGTCAGCCGCGCCAGAGCCGCATCGGCCGTGGCCAGATCACCACGGCGCGCACCGCTGACACCGACGATGAAGATCCAGGTGGCGGCGCCTTCCGAGACACCGCCGCTGGGGCCCCCCATGGCCATGCCGGGCATGCCCGCATGCGCGGCCGCATCGGCCGGCGCCGACTCGTCCGCCGGCAGCGTCAGCGCTTCCCAGCGGGCCGACTCGAGGATGTAGCGGGCGCGCATCCCGAGGTAGCTGTCACGAATCGGCCGGGCATTGGGATTCCGATCAGCCGCCGCCCTGGCCGCCTCGACGTTCTTCTGCGCTTCGTCAAACCGGCCCAGCATGGTGTTGGCGTACGTCAGCCAGCCGAGGGTGTGAAAGTCTTCACGGCCCTCGGGCAGCTTGAGGCGTGCATTGAGTGCGGTGGCGGCGGCATACGCTTCGATATTCGAGGCGGCCACGCGCTCCCACATGCCGCGCTGCACGTAGATGTGCGACGGCATGTGCAGGGCATGCGCGGCCGAGGGCGCGATGGCCGCGTAGGCATTGGCGGCCTCAAGTGCCAGCGGCGCATGGTCGGGGTCATCGAACGAGTGAATGATGAAGTGCGCGGCCCCGGGATGCTGCGGGTTGGCGGCAAAGATCTTCTGCGCGATCGAGGCCGCCATCGCCTGCCGGCGATAGCCCGTGTCGGCCGGGCGCACCGCGCCCAGCAGCGCCAGGGCGTAGAACGTGGCCACTTCGTGGTCGTCTGGCCATTCGGCATACATGCGGGCCATGGCCTGTTCGTACGCGATGTCGCGCGTCAGCTTGTCACCCGGGCTGAAGTACAGGGTCTGCTGCGCCTCGAGGAAGGCCTTTTCCTTGGGCAAGCGGGCCCGGGCCACCCGGGCCTCATGCGTCGGAGCCAGCTTCTCGAGGGCGGCTTTCGCCTTGGCGACATCCTGCTGCGCCCACAGCGGATGGTTGTGACTCATCGCCTCCCCCCAGTAGGCCATCACAAAGCCGGGGTCGGCCTTCTGGGCACTCTGGAAGGCCAGCGCGGCCTGGTCGAACTCGAAGTTATGCAGCGCCTTGACGCCACTCAGGAAATCGGACTGCGCCGCCGGCGCCCCCGACGTGGGAAACGTGATGCTTCCAGACTTCTGCGCCTGCGCCCCGATGCTGAGGGCTGCGACACAGAGCCCGGTCAGCAGTGACGTCACCACGCGAACAGAAACAGAAACCATGACTGGTGCCTCCGCTCTCAACGTGACCTGTGAACCACCGCCGTGAACCGTCGTGGGCCCACGGCACCTGTCCGCGAGTGTATCGCAGGGGCCGTGCGGGAACGCTGCCATGGAAATGTCATCACCCGTCTGGAGTATTCCGGGGGACACTCTCTTCAGCCCGCGCTGCTGCGAAAGGACTTTCCTCTGATGACACGACGTGCAGTTCTCACGCTCCTGCTGGCCGCTGCCCCTGTGCTGGCCGCGGCGCAGGGTCGCCCTCCCGGAGGCGGTGGTGGTCGTCCCCCGACTGGCGGCAGTGGTCGCCCGCCGGGAGAAGGTGGCGGCCGGCCCCCGCATGGAGGCGGCGGCCGCCCTCCTGGTGATGGCAGTGGCCGCCCCCCGCACGGTGATGGCAGCCGTCCCCCCGGGGGCAAGCCGCCGCAGGGCAGTGGACCGCAGGGCGGCGGTCGGCGGCGGCGGTCGGGCGGCGGTCAGTAACGTCCCCGCCGACCACCGGATACCTCGCACGGGCGCAGCGTCTCGACGCTGCGCCCGTCGCGCGTACGTCCCTCACTCTCAGGCCCTATACTGCAGGCCACGAATGATCGTCTGGGCCTGGGTCGTTGTCGCCGTGGTCGTCCGCGTGCTCGTCTGGCTGTCGGCACGTGACGCGGGCGTCTTCGCCGACATGTCGCAGTACCACGAGCGCGCGCTGGCCCTGCTCAGCACGGGAACGATACCCGACGCCCTGCGCGGCCCTGGCTATCCGCTGGCCCTGGCGGCCGCATATGCGACGTCCCTGCCTCCCTTTGACGCCGCACGCCTGATGCAGGCCCTCCTCGGGGGCGTGCTCACGTGGACGACGGCGCGACTGGCCGAGCAGACCGGGGCCGGTGCCAGACGGGGATGGGCTGCGGCCGTCGTCGCGCTCTATCCCGGGCTGGTCCTGTCATCGGTCTACCTCATGCCTGAAGGTCTGTATACGACCCTGGCGATGGTCGCCGTCTGGCTTGTGGTGGCGGTGGACGAGCGGTCGTCGGCACACGTCACGCCGCGCCTGATGTTCGCGGGGGCGCTGACCGGCATGGCGCTGCTCACACGGTCGGTAGGGCTCGCCCTGCTGCCGGCGATGCTCGCCGCAGTCATGACGGGCCGCGCCTTCGGTAAGTCGTGGCTGGTCCGCGTGCGTGCACTGGTGCTGGGAGGCGCTGTGATGCTGGCGGTGGTGTCCCCGTGGCTGCTGTTCACGACCCGTGTCGCCGGAGCGCCCATGCTCGACACGACCAGCGGTCTCAATCTGCTGATTGGCAATCACCCCGGGGCCACGGGACGTCTCGAGATGGACGCCGTGGCAGCCCTTGAAGACCAGTATCTGCGCGGCGCCGCTACGCCCGCCGAGGCCAGCCGCCTCGCGGTGACGGCAGGGGTGACGTGGGCAGTGACCCATCCCGTGGACTGGCTCCGCGTCTCATGGCGGAAGGTGCAGTTTCTGTTCGGTCTCGAAGGTCGCGAGCATGTCTGGGTGTATTCGGTCGGATACTTCGGCGCCCGTGTACCGTGGGTGGTCGCCTGCTGGGGTGTCGCCCTGCTGGCGGGCTTCCCTCTCCTGTGTCTCGCGGCGCTGGCGGGCCTCGGACGCGGGCTGGCCTGGCACACGCCGACCGTCAGGGCCCTCGCGCTGCTGGTCGTCGGCACGACCGCGCTGCACGTCATGAGCTTTGGTGAAAGCCGCTTTCACCTGCCGTTGATTCCCGCGCTCGCGGTCATGGCCGTGTCGGGCGCACACGCGCACCAGGGGCGAGGGGCACGACCGGTGCGGACGGCGGCCGCTGTCATCGCGGCGGCCCTCCTCGTGACCTGGATGACGCAGCTTCCAGACGCGCTCGCCGCGCTGCAGGCGATGATGTCTCCCGACGGCTGGCGCACGCCTCGCCCCTACTGAACAGCGGCAGCGCTCACGGACGACGCGCGACCCGATCGAGCCAGTTCCGGAAGAAGATTCGGGCGGGTTCGCGCCAGGTATTCCGCAGCAGCGGCACTACTTCGTCTTCCGGAAACGGGGGCAGCGGGCGTCCGCAGTCGCGCGCCAGGGTGGCCTGCACGCAGAAGGCGGTCATCCGTCGCTCAGCCTCCGCCGACAGGTAGCCACGGGGCATCGGGGGCACCTCGCGCTCGCCCGCTGCCGCACGCTGCCACTCGCGCGCGTACTCTTTCAGCAGACTGGCCGTGTCGTATTCAGGATGCCCCTGCAGGCAGACGAACCGCGCCCCGTCGGCGCTGGCTGCCGCATGCACCTCCCCGTCTGTGGTGGTGACTACGACCATGAGCCCCGCGGCTTCCCACTCACGGCGAGGCACGGTGTTGTGGCGCGAGTGGGGTGCATCGAATGTCGGCGGCAATTGCCGGGTCAGGGGATGCACGCGACGGGTGACGCGATGCGCATACACGCCCCAGCGCTTGTCAGGCAGTGCGGTGCGGACGGTACCCCTCCGGGACTGCAGCCAGGCGTGCGAGGCCAGACACGAGGTCAGCAGCGGCACCTGCCGCGCCTCGGCCCACTCGAACACGCGCGCCATCTCGGGAAACACCGGATGTGCCGACACATCGGTCACCGCCACATTCGTGCCGGTGACGATAAGCGCGTCGGGGCAGGCGTCGAGCAACTGGTCCACGGGCAGGTAGCGGGCGGCGAGCGCCTCGGTCACGTCGGGCCCGCGGTCCAGGCCCGGCAGGGTGGTGCGCAGCACCTCAACGGGGTGGGGCCCCAGCGCAGCCTGGACGAGACGCACGAACTGACGTTCGGTGGCCCGCAGGGCGGCGTCGGGCAGCAGGTTCACGAGGCCGACGCGCAGCGGCGTGACGGCAGTGGCTGGCAGACCCATGACCGCTCATCTCTCCCCGACTCGGCGGGGCGGGAGTGGGCACCGTGGCGGCACTGTTGCCCGGCTGCCGTGGCGTCGTCGGACCCGGTTCCTCGGCCACTCGTAATAAAACATCGACATATATAGATGTAAAGATTTTATAGATCGCGCCTGTCGTGGATGTCAACTCTAGGGAACAGGGGCACGGGCGCGGATGCCCGCCGCGAGGGCCGACGGGCGTCCCGCTCGACAGGTGTCTTGACATTCATTGTTATCACAGCTATTGTGCCCACATGCGCAGCGCCCTGCAGGCCGAACTGAAGCAGACCCGCCCGTTCCCCAGCGCGGAGACGGAGGCTGTGCTCAGCATCGCCCGCACCGCCGCGCTGCTCGACCATACCCTCGCGCAGGCCCTCAAGCCGGCGGGCATCACCCCCACCCAGTACAACGTGCTCCGCATCCTGCGCGGCGCCGGTGCCGAGGGGCTGTGCCGGTCAGCCATCGGGGACCGTATGGTCACCAGCGTGCCAGACGTCACGCGACTGCTCGATCGGATGGAAGCCGCCGGCCTCATCCGCCGGAGCCGCAGCACAGACGACCGGCGCTTTGTCACGACCGTCATCACCCCGGAGGGGCTGCGGTTGCTCGACACGCTCGATGCCCCCATCGAAGCGCTCAACCGGCGTCAACTGGCGCACCTGGGGCGGCCAGCCCTGCGCGTCCTCATCGACACGCTGGCCAGGGCACGCGCGCGCGACTGACCCTCATTCACGTTCCGTTCATCGCTTCATCACTCAGGAGTTCCCTCGTCTTGTCTCAGACCTACACACTCGATCCTGCCCACTCGGAAGTCACCTTTCAGGTGCGTCACCTCATCACCAGGGTGAGCGGCCGATTTTCGTCGTTTGCCGGCACCATCCAGTTCGACGAAGCGGCCCCGGCGCAGTCCTCCGTCTCGGTGACCGTGCAGACCTCCAGCATCGACACCAACCAGGCCGACCGCGACGCTCATCTCCGCTCCGACGACTTCTTCTCGGCCGAACGCTTCCCGACCATGACATTCGTCAGCCGCAGCATCACGGCGTCCGGCGGACACTTCGAGGTGGCGGGTGACCTCACCATCCGCGACATCACCCGTCCGGTCGTGTTCCCGGTCACCTACCTCGGCAAGGCCCGCGACCCGTGGGGCAACGAGAAGCTGGCCTTCGAGTCGGAACTGACCATCAACCGCAAGGACTTCGGGCTCACGTGGAATGCCGCGCTCGAAACCGGAGGCGTCCTGGTCGGAGAAGACGTTCGCATCAGCCTCAACCTGCAGGCGGCCGTCGCCAGCTAGCCCCCGCTCGCCGGCGTGGCGCCCCTTGCGTCGTCACGCCGGTTAGCACACCATGAGGGCACCCTCCCCATGGAATCGCTCACCTTCGAGGATGCCGTACGCCGCCTGGATGCGGCCCCACTCACGCCTGGCCCGGCGCTGGTGGACACCATCCGGGAGCTCGGCGCCAACAACGCCGCCTATTTCCGGAACAACATCGAGGGCGGTCTCGAGCTCCAGCAGGTACCCGAGGAACTCGACCGGCTGGCCGATTACCTGCTGACGCACGTCAGCCACCGCCCGCTACGCTATCTCGAGGTCGGCGTCGGCGGCTGCGCGACCCTGATTTTTCTCTCGCGCCTGTGGGCCCGTCACGGCGTCACGGCCTCGCTGACAGCGGTCGACAATCTCGACTATCAGCATCGCGGCCTCGTTGCCACGCAGCGTCGCCGCATCGACTGGTGCCTCGAGCACCTCGGGCTCGAGTTTGCCAACCTCGACACACGCACCCCTGACTTCCAGCGCTGGCTGACCGGGCGGCAGTTCGACGTCATTCTCGTGGATGGGGACCACTCGTTTTCGGGCTGCCTCTGGGACACCGTGACCTGCGCCGGGGCACTGGCACCGAATGGTGTCCTGCTCCTGCACGACGTCACCTCGCGGGCGTGTCCCGGAGTCGGCGACGTCTTTGCCGTGGCCCGGTCGGTGGCCCACGGGTCCCACGTGTTCTCGGCCGCAGATACGTGCGGCATCGGTGTGCTCGAAGGACTGTCGGGCAACCCGGACCTGCTTCGTGCCGCGCTCTCGGCATCGCTGCACCGCGTCGACCACCTCGAGCAGCGCACGGCCGAACTTACGGAGTTCACCGCGTCGGTGCGCGCGGTCCTCACGCGCGCCCTGCCCCGTGCTCTGGAAGAACGGCGTGCGCGCCGGGCATCCGCCTGAGAGACCGGCGTCCGGAGACTCCCACAGATGCGTATTCTGCGAAGCCTCGTCACCCGTGCCTTGCTCGCCGCGGCCCTGGCAGGCCTGCTGCCGGCCTGCGTGTCGGGCGCTGCCTCCACACGCGCGACGCCGCCCACGCCAACCGCGCCCGGTGCCGCGACGGCCGGCCCCGCCTCCGTGGATGGCGGGGCCACCCTCACGCTGGCCCACATCAACGACGTGTACGAGATCGGGGCACTCGATGCCGGCCGATCTGGCGGCCTGGCCCGTGTCGCCACCGCCTTCGCCACACTGCGACAGTCAGCCTCGCCGGTCATCACCACCCTCGGTGGCGACTTCCTGTCACCGTCCGCCCTGGGCACGGCCCGCGTGGACGGCAACCCGCTTGCAGGGCGGCAGATGGTCGATGTGCTCAACGCCGCGGGGTTGCAGTTCGCCACGCTGGGCAACCACGAGTTCGATGTGACCGAGACGGCGTTCCGCGCACGACTCGACGAGGCGCGCTTCCAGGTGATTGTGAGCAACGTCACCGACGCTCAGGGGCAGCC
The DNA here is from genome assembly GCA_044238535.1 of Vicinamibacterales bacterium. Lineage (GTDB taxonomy): Bacteria > Acidobacteriota > Vicinamibacteria > Vicinamibacterales > UBA2999 > VFZN01. The sequence goes on along the minus strand of JBIIDF010000061.1, from coordinate 557 downwards.
GTTCCCGAAGACCGTTCCCGGCGTGGTGGTCCCCGTCACCACGCAGGGTCGCACCCTGCGCGTCGGAGTGACCGGTGTGGTCATTGACATCAATCCGCGTCCCTGGGTCAGATATCGGCCCGCCATCGCGTCGGTGCGTCAGGCAGTGGCGGCGTTGCCGCGCCCGCTCGACGCGGTCGTGGTGATCTCGCACCTCACTCTCGAGGAAGACGCCGCGCTGGCCGAGGCGCTGCCCGAGATCGACGTGATTGTCGGTGGCCATGACCACGAAAACTGGCTCCTGCGCCGTGGCCCGCGTCTCACCCCCATTGTGAAAGCGGACGCCAACGCCCGCTCCGTCGCGGTGGTCACCATGACCTTCGGCCCCACCGGCATGCGGCCGGTGGTGGAGTCGCGCCTGCTCCCGATCGACGAGCGGGTGCGGCCCGACGCCGCCGTGACCCAGCGCGTGGACCACTGGGTCGCCACCGCCTACGACGCCTTCCGGCGCGACGGGTTCACTCCCGAAGCGGCGGTGGTGACGCTGCCGGTGTCCCTCGACGGTCGGGAAGCGACGG
>JBIIDF010000332.1:0-3319 GCA_044238535.1 Vicinamibacterales bacterium | reverse complement strand
GTCTTCGGCAATCCGTGCAGCCAGCGTGGGCAGGGCGAGGGCGCCGGCCACCACGAACATCGCGGCGAACGCATACTGGCGTACGACCCGGCGCAGCGGAGCATCCGCCTTGTATGCGGCGGGCACCGCCTCCGGTGCACGGCCTGCCTCGGCCGCCATCATGACGCGCACGGCCACCACGTAGCTGCCGATGAGGACGAGGGACGGCAGGCCGACGTGCGCCAGCGAGGGGAACCGAGAGGCTTCGAGCAGGCCGATGCCGGCGATGCTGATGAGCATGGCGCCGAGGGCGATGGCGAGCGTGTGCCCCTGATGCGCACGGGCAGAGAGCCGCAGCGGCTGCACCGCATCCATCATCGACAGGATGAGCAGGTTGAACATACAGCTGCCAAAGACGTCTCCGACGGCGATGTCCGGATACTCGCCGCGGACCGTCGCGGACAATCCCGTGAACAACTCGGGCAGGCTGGTCGTGGCCGCCAGCAGAATGGTGCCGACCCACGTGCTGCCAAGACCGGTGAGCCGCCCAATGGCGTCGCCGTGACGGGCGAGGCGCGCACCGCCCGCGACGATGATTCCCGACGTCAGGAGAAAGAGCATCCAGGTCATGCGCGATGGGGCCTCCAGATGATGCGTGTCAGGGCTTCGGCACCTGCCCAGGATGCCAGCGCGGCCACGGCCACGAGGCCCCAGAGCGGCCCAGGTAGGGCGGCATCGCCGAGCAGACGGGATAGCGGGGGAATCATCCCCGCGGCCAGTTGAATGGAGATGCCCAGCAGCACCGCCGCATGCAGGGTGTAGTTCGGCAGCGGGTACGTGGTGGTATGGCGCGCCGGATAGGCAAACAGCACCTGACCGATTGCCATGAAGTGAAAGGTGGCCGCGCGCGTTTGCGTCATGTCGAAACCGAGCTGAGGTACGAGGCCCAGCAGCCCCAGGGCGATCGTGGCTTTCAGAATGCCAGCCCCGGCCACAAACTGCAGCGACGGGCGATCGAGCAGGGGGGCGTCGGTGGGCCGCGGTGGCTGGCGCATGAGGTCAGGCGTGCGGTCGAGCGCAAGGGCCAGCGCCGGAAGTCCGTCGGTGACGAGGTTGATCCAGAGAATCTGTGCAGCGGTCAGGGGCAGCAGCAGCCCGCCGGTGTCATTGCGCAGGTTCAGCGCGAAAGCGAGAACGGCGCCACTGGCCACCAGCAGGACTTCGGACAGGTTGGTCGAAAAGAGGAACCTGAGAAACTTCTGGATGTTTTCGTAGATGCCGCGGCCTTCCTCAATTGCGCCGACGATGGTCGCGAAGTTGTCATCGAGCAGAACCAGGTCGGCGACTTCACGGGTGACATCCGACCCGCGGATGCCCATCGCCACACCGACGTCGGCCCGTTTCAGGGCCGGGGCATCATTGACGCCGTCGCCGGTGACGGCCACGATGGCCCCCTGCTGTTGCAGGGTCTCGACGATGGCGAGCTTCTGTTCCGGGCGAACACGTGCGAATACGCCGGTGTCTGTCAGCAGACGCGTCAGCTGGTCCGCCCCAGCGGTGTCGAGGTCAGCCCCGGTCACGGGTGCGGTCGCGGCGCACCCGATCTGCCGGGCAATAGCCGAGGCGGTCGCTGGATGATCACCGGTCATCATCACGATACGGATGCCGGCGGCGTGTGCGGCGGCGATTGCATCGGACACTTCCGGACGGGGAGGATCCCACATCGTGACCAGGCCCAGCCATGTCAGGGCTGTTTCCTCGGTGTCGGTGCCCGTGGCCAGCGCCAGCACGCGCAGGCCCTGTGCCGCCTCGCGGTCGGCGAGGTCTGCCCACTGGCGGCGGTTTTGCTCGTCGAGCGCCGACCTGGCCAGCAGGACCTCGGGCGCCCCCTTCAGATAGCTGCGTCGCCCATCCATGGTCTGCACCGTCGTGCGCGCATACTTCCAGAGACTGTCGAAGGGACGCGCAGCGACGACTGGAGCGGAGGCGCGAATGGCTGCCACGTCGGTGCCCTGTGCGCGGAGATAGCGAAGCAGGCCGAGGTCCAGTGGATCTCCAGCACCGGTGTCGAGTTCGGCGTCGTTGACGAGGGCCATCGCCCTGTGAGCCTCGGTCGTGGCCCCCGTATGCAGTCCGCGCACATCCATCCGGTTGTCGGTCAGGGTGCCGGTCTTGTCGGTGCAGATGACGGTGACCGCCCCCAGAGCCTCGACGGCCGCCAGTCGCCTCACCACCGCGCGTCGTCTGGCCATGCGTTCGACGCCGAGCGCCAGGGTGACCGTCAGCACCGCGGGTAGCCCTTCCGGCACGGCGGCCACGGCGAGGGCCACAGCGAAAATCACCATGTCAGAGGCACGGCTCCAGCCTTCGGCGGCGATGCCGGCGATGCCCAGTGCGACGGCCAGCATGAGGACCGTGCGCGCTACCTGTTGTCCCAGGCGGTCGATGCGTCGTTCGAGTGGTGTCGAGGTGGCGACGATGCCGCCAAGCAGCGTCGCCAGCTGACCCATACTGCTGGCCGGACCCGTGCGGGTCACTTCGAGCCAGGCCGACCCTCGCACCAGCAGCGTGCCGCTCATCGCCGCGTCGCCCGCCGCGCGGTCGACGGGGACGGATTCACCGGTCAGCACCGATTCGTCCAGCATGACCCCCCGGGCCTGTCTGAGTGTGCCGTCGGCAGGAATCCGGTCACCCGCATCGAGCCGCACCCAGTCACCCGGCACGAGTGTGGCAGCGGCGACCCGAGTCAATCGGCCGTCACGCCGAACCCAGGCCGAGGGCGCGGCCAGGGCGTTGAGGTGATCAAGGGCCTGCTCGGAACGCCGTTCCTGCGCGAGTCCCAGCCAGGCGTTCAGCACGAGGATGGTGGCAATCGCGAGCGCTTCGACGGGCCAGCCCTCGTGACCCTGCGCAAGCCAGACCCCGGTGTCGAACAGCATCGCACCCACCAGCAGCAGGACCAGGGGACTGCGAAACTGCCGCGTCAGCCGATGCCACCAGCGCAGGGGTAGAGGAGCGGGCAGCGCATTCGGACCCACGGTGGCAAGTCGCGCGAGGGCCTCAGCAGACGATAGACCGGGCATGGCGAAGCACCTGACCTCAAGCATACCGAAGCCTCGAATGCCGTGGGGGCAGGGGGTGGTGCACGTTCGCGCTACACTGACGCGCATGCGCACGTTCCTTGCCCTGATCGCGGCCGCGCTCGGCGCGGTGTCTCTGTCGGCGCAGGCCCCGGCCGTCGCTCCGGCCAATCCGGTCCGTGAAGCCTACATCAAGTACGAGCACATGGTTCCGATGCGCGACGGCGTGAAGCTGTTCACGTCGGTCTACGTGCCGAAGG
>JBIIDF010000060.1:0-11827 GCA_044238535.1 Vicinamibacterales bacterium | reverse complement strand
GTAATACAACCACTATGTAGATTTCTGCTTGACAAGCTCGTTTTTGCACTCATAATCTACATCTGGTATGAGGGCGTGAAACTCAAGCCACAGCTTGTGAAAGACAAGTCTGGGCTGCCAAGCGGCAGGGTGCGCCCGTCAGGAGGCATCATGGCGAAGAAGGCTGCGAAGAAGGCTGCGAAGAAGGCTGCGACGAAGACCGCAAAGAAGGCCACCAAGAAGGTTGCCAAGAAGGCCACCAAGAAGGCTGCGAAGAAGTAACGCAGGCGTTTCGCTGCGAACTCGCCAAAAGAGGGGGCCCTGGGCCCCCTTTTTTGCTGTACCGCAGAGGGTGACTGCCGCGAGTGCCTTCGGACGCCGGCGGCCGCGCCCGCTACTGCTCGGGGCCAATCCAGCGCACGCCATCCCAGACGCGGATGCGCTGGATGCTGTCCCACGGCTCGAGTCGGTCGACCACGTCCATTCCGCCGATGACCTGACCGAATGCGGGGTAGCGCGCGTCGAGGTGCGGCTGAGGCGTGTGCGTGATGAAGAACTGGCTGCCTCCGGTGTCTGCCCAGTCGAGCGCGATGCCCACAGTGCCTCGGAGAAACGGCCGCTGATTGAGTTCGTCACGCATCGTGAATCCAGGACCGCCCTCGCCGTCCCCACGCGGATCACCTGCCTGAGCCACAAAGTCCGGCACCACACGGTGCCACGGCACATTCGTGTAGAACCCCTGTCGCACCAGCGCCGTGAAGTGCGCGACCGTCCGCGGGGCATCCACGACCGCGAGTTCGATTTGCAGACTGCCCTGCGTGGTGTCGAGATACGCGGTGGGCGTGACCGCCGGACGCAGCAGCGCATTGAGGTCGGCCAGGTCCGGCAGCGTTGAGGCAGGAGCCGGTGTCCGCGGTGACGCCGACACCGAGGGCTGATTCTGCCGCAGCAATGCTGCCGCCTTGAGTCGCACGGCCCAGTCGGGATCCCCAAGTGCGTCCGTCAGCACATCGACCGCCTGTGTGCCCTGCAGCCCCTGCAACGCCTCCAAAATGGCCGCACGCGCCACATAGGTCGTATCGGCCGACGCACGGGTCAGGGCCGCGCGCAGCGCAGGCACGGCATCGTTGGCCTTCAGTGCGGCGAGGGCCCGCGCCGCCGCCATTCGTACGACCGGGTCGTCGCTCCCGAGCCGTGTCCGTGCCACCGCTGTCGCCGTGGGCGCCTTCACCGCCACGAGGGCCGCGATCACCGCCGGCACCACACGCTGGTCGCTGTCCTCCAGCATGGCCGTGAGGCGCGGTTCCGCACGCTCTGCGTTCAGCGTACCGAGGGCTGTGGCCACGGCTGCCCGCACCGACCAGTGCGCATCGGCGTCGAGACTCGACAGGACGGTGAAAAACGCCTCGGCATCAATCTGCGCCAATGTCGTCAGGGCCGCGGCCCGCATGGCAGGCGCCCCTGCCGACACCAGGTCGTAGCACACCTCCACCGCCGCGCGCGCACGCACCTGCCCCAGCGCGACGACCACTTCACGCTGAAGGACGGGCGGCGTCACGCTCCGGGTCAGCAGCAACAGCAGCGGTGCCGCATCGACACCGTCCCTGATGCGCGCCAGGGCGCGCACGGCTTCCACCCGCACTGGCACGGGCTGCGCGGCGTCCGTCGCCAGCGCGGTGAGGGCCCCGCGTGCGGCCGCGTGCCCGATGCCACCCAGCCCCTTGGCCGCGAAACTGCGGGTGATCTGTCCCTCTGACTTCAGGAGCGCCTCCAGCACCGGCGCCGATCGCGGGTCGGCCGTGCGCTGCACCGCGTAGGCCACAGGCCACCACTGGCTGCGTGGTTGTCCGTCGACACTGACCACAGCCGACGCCAGCGCCTCGTAGGCCGACATCCTCGCAATCGCATACATCCCCAGCCGTACGGCTTCGACCGCCGGCGACCGTGGATAGCCGAGGTCGTCCGGAGACATGCCCTCGAGCACCCCGGCATCGACATGACGGCGTACCATCGCGGCGACCGCTGGCGCAGACGCCGCGTGGCCGATCAATCCGAGGGCTTCGGCAGCGCGCCCCTGCAGGACGTCATCGTCGGCAGACAGCGCAGATTCCAGGGCGCCGACCGCCCGTTCGTCTCCGATGAGTCCCAGTGCGAACGCTGCCATCTGCCGCACCTCGGGGTCGGTCTCCGCCGTGAGCATCGCGCCCAGCGGATCAATCGCCTCGGTGGCCCGGATTCGCCCGAGCGCCTGCGCTGCGCGTCGCCGGATGTGGGCCAGCGGGTCGGCGAGCAGCACCACCAGATCCTGGCCCTCTGCCTCGCCGCGGACCCGCCGCTCGTCCTCGAGCGACATGGTCCATTCCAGCTTCTGCTGGGCCGTGGGCGGCGGTGGCCCGACGGGCAGGACGACAGGGGGCGCCGACGCGCACCCCCAGAGCCCGGCCACGCACATGCACACGACGAGGCGGAGACGCATCAGCGGGATCCGTCGGCGTCCATCACCAGGTGCCGCTCGGTCGCCTTCTCGACGCGGTCACGCATGACGCGCACGCCGATACCCGGCTCGGTCGGCACGGCGATCGTGCCGTCGGCCGCGATGTCGATGGCGGGCTCAATGAGGTCGATCGCGTAGTAGCGCTTGCTGGCGGCAATGTCCCCGGGCAGGCGGAAGTTCGGGAGGCTCGCGAGGTGAATGTTGTGCGCGCGACCGATACCGCTTTCCAGCATGCCACCGTGCCAGACGGGAATGTCGTGCGCCGCACACAGGTCATGCAGGTCGATCGACTGCTGGTGGCCACCGACGCGTCCCGGCTTGATGTTGATGATGCGGCACGCCCCGGCGGCGATCGCATCGCGTCCGATGCGCACGGTGTGAATCGATTCGTCGAGGCAAATGGGCGTCGCGATGGCCTGCTGCAGGGCCACGTGATCCATCACGTCGTCGTAGTCGAGGGGCTGCTCGATCATCATCAGGTCGTACGGGTCGAGCCGCGCCAGATGTGTGGCGTCGGTGAGCTGATACGCCGCGTTGGCATCGACCATCAGCGGAATGTCGCCAAATCGGGCACGCACGCGCTCGACGGCCTCGATGTCCCATCCGGGCTTGATCTTGATCTTGATGCGCTGATAACCCGCTGCGCGCTCGCGCTCGACCTTTTCGAGGAGCTGGTCCAGCGAGTCCTGGATGCCGATGGACACGCCTGATGCAATGTGCGTACGGGTGCCGCCGAGCACGGCCGACAGCGGCTGCCCCTGTGTCTTCGCATACAGGTCCCAGGCCGCCATCTCGAGCAGGGCCTTGGCCATGTTGTGCGTACGCACCCGCTTCATGGCCGGGAACACCTCGCGAGGATGGGCGAACTCGCGGCCCAGCACCAACGGCGCGAGGAACTGCGTGACGATGTGCCACACCGTCTCGGTGGTTTCCCCGGAGTAGTACGGGTGTCCTTCGGCGACGGCTTCGCCCCAGCCTTCGTGACCATCACCTTCGAGGCGGACAAGGATGAACTCGCGTTCATATGAACGGCCGAAACTGGTTTCGAAGAATTGGACCAGCGGCAAGCGGCAGAGAAAGAGTTCGAGGCGGTCTATTTTCATCGGGTCTCCGGAAACGTGCTCCTGCAATATACTCGCCTCACGTGGTGTTTCGTCATCTGGCCGTTGACGGGCCGATAGGCGCTGGCAAGACCGCACTGGCACAGCGGCTGGCCCGGCGGCTCGACGCGACGACCGTCCTTGAGGATCCCGACAACCCGTTTCTGGCCGACTTCTACGGCGAACGTCCGGGAGCCGCGCTGCAGGCCCAGCTGTTCTATCTGCTCAACCGCCATCGTCAGCTGACCCATCTGCGCCAGGGTGACCTGTTCCTGCAGTCGACAGTGGTCGACTACGTGTTCGACAAGGACAAGATTTTCGCCTATCTGAACCTCGACGACAACGAGCTGTTCATTTACCAGCGCCTGTTCGACCTGCTGGCGCGTGACGTGCCTTCCCCCGATCTGGTGATCTATCTGCAATCGCGGACCGAGCAGCTTCTGGAGCGCCTGGCCCGCACGGGTCCCGACACCGATCCGGACCTGCCGCAGCCCGGCGACGACTACGTGCGTGAATTGAACGAGGCCTACCAGCATTACTTCTTCCACTATTCGGCGACGCCGCTCCTCGTCGTCGATACCTCCGAGTTCGACCCGGACACCGATGATGAGGCCCTCGATGAACTGGTGCGGCAGATCAAGGGCATGGGCAAGGGCACGCGCTACTACATCGCGAGGAAGTAAGGTAAGCTGAGGGTCGTTTATGGCCTGGTTCAAGAAGGCGCGCACGCCGCTGGCCACCCCCCAGAACGTCAGCCGGGTTCCCGAAGGCCTCTGGGAAAAGTGCCCCGGGTGCGACGCGATCCTCTACACCAAGGATCTGGTCGCCAACCTGCAGGTCTGCGACAAGTGTGGTCACCACTTCAGGCTGGGAGCGGTCGAACGCCTCTCGATGCTGTTTGACGGGGGTACCTGGCAGGAAATGGCCCCGTCGCTCCGGTCGAACGACCCCCTCCGCTTCACCGACACGAAGCCGTATGCCGACCGACTCCGGAAGACCATCGCGTCGACCGGGCGCAGCGACGCCGTGATCGTGGGCAGCGGACGCATCGGTGGCTATGACGCGGTGGTGGCGTCGATGGACTACAGCTTCATCGGCGGCTCGATGGGCGTGGTGGTCGGCGAAAAAATCACCCGCGGGATCGAGCATGCCATCGCGACGCGTGCAGGGGTCGTCATCGTTTCGTGTTCCGGCGGCGCGCGCATGATGGAAGGCGCGCTGTCACTGATGCAGATGGCGAAAATTTCGGCGGCGCTGGCGCGCCTGGATCGCGAACGACTGCCGTACATCTCCCTGCTGACCGACCCGACCACTGGAGGCGTCACCGCCAGCTACGCCATGCTGGGTGACCTCAACATCGCCGAACCCGGGGCGCTCATCGGGTTCGCCGGCCCGCGCGTGATTGAGCAGACCATCCGACAGAAGCTGCCCGAGGGGTTTCAGCGCGCCGAGTTCCTGCTCGAGCGGGGCATGCTGGATCTGGTGGTCGATCGACGCGAACAACAGGCCGTCATCGCACGCGCCCTGCGCTTCCTGCGCACGTGACCCTTCGCGACCGGTTGGCGTCGCTCGAGCACTTCGGCATCAAGCTCGGGCTCGACTCGATGCACCTGCTGGTCGGGGCCCTGCAGCATCCTGAAGGCACCTATCAGACGGTGCACGTGGCGGGCACCAACGGCAAGGGCTCGGTTTGCGCAATGGTCTCGGCCGGTCTGCGTGCGGCGGGCTACCGCACCGGCGTCTACACGTCGCCGCATCTGGACCGCATCGAGGAGCGGATCGCTGTCGACGGTGTGCCCATTTCACCCGACGCGTTCGATGCCGCGCTGTCCGACGTGTTTCAGGCCGTCGACGACCTCCGGGCCAAGGGCCGGCTCAGTGTCACTCCCACATTTTTCGAGGTGGTCACGGCCACGGCCTTCGTGGCGTTCCGTCATGCCGGCGTATCGATGGCCGTGATCGAGGTCGGACTCGGTGGCCGGATGGATGCCACCAATGTGCTGTCGCCTCTCGCGACGGCGGTGACCTCGATTGCCTTCGATCACGAACGCCACCTCGGTTTCACGCTCGCCTCCATCGCCTTCGAGAAGGCCGGGATCACCAAGTCCGGAGTTCCGATGGTCATGGGCGAGCTGCCCGATGAGGCCAGCGTTGTCGTCGAAGCGCAGGCACACGCAACGAAGGCCCCTCTGCTCCATGCCGCCGATGCCGCACGGGTGGTGGGATACGACCGGGGCACGTGCGTCGTTCGGTGTACGGGATGGGGTGCCACCGGGGATCTGCGCCTGTCTCTGGCCGGGAGGCATCAGGGCACCAATGCCGCCACTGCCGTTGCCGTCCTGCGCACCATCGATGCCGCCGGATATCCGATCCCCCCTGATGCGGTCGCCCATGCGCTCACACAGGCGGTCTGGCCGGGGCGCCTCGAGTGGATCACTGTCGGCCGGGACCGCCTGCTCATCGACGCGGCCCACAATCCATCCGGCGCGGCCGCCCTCGCCCGGTACCTGACCGATGCTGCGGTGCCACCGATGCCGATGGCGCTGGTGGTGATGGAAGACAAGCAACTTGACGGCATCATCGGACCGCTGGGGCCCCACGTTTCCCACTGGTGGTGTACCCAGGTGCCGCTGGCACGCTCACGTCCCCACGACGGGCTGGCACGTTCGGTTCAGGCCCTGTGTCCCGGTACGCCGGTGTCCTCGACGCCCGAACCACTGGACGCCATTCGCGACGCGTTGCGCGACCGCGGGTGCGCGATGGCGGCGGGGTCGATTTACTTCATCGGACCCGCCCGGGCACGGCTGCTCGAATCGGTTCACACCTCGATTTGATATCCTCGTCGGCGGCCGTGCGGCGTCCTTCCTCGTTTCCGTTCGTCGTGTATCTGCTGCTGGGAGTCTGCGGCCTGCGGTGGCCGACGACGGCCGACGCTCAGGCCGTGCCGGGATGGACCACCCGACAGTTCACGCTCGAGCGACTCGATGCCGACCGCGTGCGTCTGATGCGCGAGGTCGAAGTGGAAGGCGAACCGAATTCCCCAAACGCGGGGCAGAAGTTTTTCGCCGACGACATGGAGTGGAACACCCGCACGGGGGACATGACCGCGTCGGGCAACGTCGTGTTCTCGTCGGCCGACGCCCGGATTGCTGCGGACCGTGTCGTCTTCAACACCCGCACGCGGACAGGGACGTTCTACAACGCCTCGGGCATGGCGTCACTCGGGGCTGAAGGCCAGCGCAGTCAGGCGATGTTCGGGTCGCTCGACCCTGATGTGTACTTCTACGGCGAGACGATCGAAAAACTCGACATCGACAAGTACCGCATCCGCAAGGGGGGCTTTACGACCTGCGTGCAGCCCACGCCGCGGTGGGAAATGGTCAGCCAGTCCGCCACGATTAATCTGGACGACTACGCCGCCATGCGGCAGGTCGTGCTGCGCGTGAAGGATGTGCCCGTCTTCTACCTGCCGGCGTTATACGTGCCCCTGCAGAAAGACGGACGGTCGACGGGCATCCTCATGCCGACCTACGGACGGTCGACCTATCGAGGCCTGTCCATCAGCAACGGATTCTTCTGGGCGATTTCGCGGAGCCAGGATCTCACCCTGATGCACGACTGGTTCACATCGCGCGGCCACGGCCTCGGCGCCGAGTACCGCTATGTGGCAGGACCGGCGGCGCAGGGCACGGTCCGTGCTTACTGGCTCAACGAAACAACCCGCACCCTGCAGACCGTGAGCGGCCCGGTCGAGGAACCCGGGCGTCGCAGCTACATGCTCGTCGGCAACCTCGTGCAGCCCTTGCCGGGAGGGCTGCGGGCCAATGCCCGCGTCGACTATTTTTCAGACGTCTCCGCACAACAGCTCTACAACAACAACCTGTACCAGATGGCCTTCAGCAACCGCAGCATCGGCGGTGGCCTGTCGGGCTCCTGGGGCCCTCTCAGCGCATCCGGCACCTTCCAGCGGACCGAATCGTTCTATTCCTCGACCAGTTCATTTGTCAGTGGGCAGGCGCCCAATGTGCAGCTCTCCTACACCAGCCAGCGCCTCGGTCGGCTTCCGTTGTATCTGTCCGCCCAGACCGAGGCCGGGCGTGTGCTCTACCAGCAGAAGTCCGGCACGAACGTCTCGGATCTCAGTCTGGGCCGGATCGACGTCCGCCCGTCACTCCGCCTGCCGCTGAGTTCGCTGCCTTTCCTGTCTGCGACCGCCACGGCGACCTATCGCGTGACCTACTTCAGTCAGAGCCTCGACACGACCACGGGGGTGCAGGTCCCCGACCCGGTGACGCGCAAGTATTTCGACCTGCGCACCGACCTGATCGGGCCGATCTTCACGCGTGTCTACAGTCCCAGGAATGCGTTCGCCGACCGACTGAAGCACGTCGTCGAACCGAGCGTCTCGCTGCAGCGCATCACCTTCATTCCCGAGCAGCAGCGTGTGCCGACCGCTGCGTCTGCCGAGTACATCATCGGCGGCGTGACGCGCGTCACCTACGGTCTCGCCAACCGTGTGCTGGTGCGCAAGACCTCCTCCCCGGGCACCAGTGCGGACGGCAATCGCGCCTCGAATACCAATTCGGCCCCCAGGGAACTGCTGTCGGTCGGCGTGAGCCAGAGCTACTACACCGACAAGGCGGCCAGCATCTACGACAACGCCTACGGATTCTCGACGTTCTATCGGAAGGCCAATCCGTTTTCGACCATTGCCTTCAACGCCCGCACCGCGATCAGTGCCACCTCGTCAGTGACGGCCCGCGCCGAGTACGACCCCACGGCCGAATCGGCGAAGCTGATTGGCGTCGGATTGAATGGCACCCTGCGGTCCTCCATTGCCGACATCAGCGCCGGCTGGAGCCGACAGGTCTTCGGAGGTGTTGCGGTCGCCGGCGCCCTGACGTCCAGCCACTACGTGCAGCAGGCGACCACGCTCCGACTGCTGGGAGGGCGACTGGGCGGCACGGTCTCGTTCAATTACGACATCAGCCGTTCGACGCTCCTCAATCAGCGCTACATCGCCAGTTACAGTGCGCAGTGCTGCAGCGTGGGCTTCGAGTATCAGTCCTTCAACTTTCCCGGCATCGATCCGCGGTTCGTGGTTCCGCAAGACCGCCGCTTCAATTTCACGTTCACGCTCGCCGGCCTGGGCACCTTCTCGAATTTCTTCGGTACGTTCGGAGGGCAGTCGTTCTGATGGCCATCGAACGCCGCCCTGTACTGGTGACAGGTGCCGCCGGATTTGTCGGCGCGCACCTCATTGCCCGCCTGCAGCGAGACGACGTGCCCGTCACCGGATGGTATCGGCCGGACGCCCCTCCCCGCGACCGCCTGTCGATCGAGTGGCAGGCAGTCGACCTGCTGGACCCTCACGCCGTCGGGGCCGCCCTCGGCGCACTTCAGCCCACGGCGATTTATCACCTGGCGGGATCCGCCCACGTCGCAGACTCGTGGCGGCACACGCGCGAGACGTTTGCAGGGAATGTTCTGGCGACGCAGCACCTGCTGCGTGCGCTTCGTCTCCTGGGTCAGGCCCCACGCGTGCTCGTGACCGGCTCGGCGACCGTCTATGCGCCGTCGGCCACACCCTTGACGGAGCAGTCGCCTCTGGGGCCCTCGAGTCCGTATGGCACCAGCAAGCTGGCGCAGGAGCGGCTGGCCGCGCAGGCCTTCGCCGAGTGGCAGTTGCCGACGCTTCTGGTGCGCGCGTTCAACCACATCGGTCCGGGCCAGACACCGGCCTACGTCGCCTCAAGCATTGCCCGGCAAATCGCCCTCATCGAACGCCAGGCCCTGCCCCCGGTACTGCGCCTGGGTAATCTCGATCCGCTGCGCGACCTGATGGATGTGCGCGATACGGTCGAGGCCTATGTGCACATCATGCGCGGAGCGACCCCGGGCCAACCCTACAACGTCTGCCGCGGCGACGTGATCCGCATCGGGCACCTGGTCGACCTGTTCCTCGCTCGTGCGCGCGTCGCGGTCACGATCGAGCAGGACCCGTCGATGATGCGGCCGAGCGACGTCCCCATCCAGTGCGGAAGCCACGCGCGACTGACCCGCGAGACCGGATGGCTCCCCAGGATTCCGGTGGAGCAGACCGTGGACGACGTGCTGGCCTGGTGGCGTCAGCAGGACGACCTGCACTGAACGCCTGCTGCCCGGCGGTCACTCGGTCACGAGCCGTTCGATGACCCCGGCCAACAGGGCCGCCCTGAACGCCAGCGGTTCCAGTTCGATGTGCTCGTGCAGGGCGTGTGCCCCGTCGCCGACGGCACCAAGCCCGTCGAGCGTGGGCACACCCAGGGCTGCGGTGAAGTTACCGTCCGACCCTCCACCCGTCGCTCCCTCCTCGAGGTGGGCCCCCATTCCTGCGGCGACCTCACGCGCGAGCGTGAACAGGCGCACGACCCCAGGCGAGCGTTCCATTGGCGGACGGTTGAAGCCGCCGGTGACCTCGATTCGCGCCCCCGGGGTCAGCGCCGCAAGGCCATGCATCGTGCGGTCGAGCACATCGGCATCGGCCAGCGTCTCGGCTCGCACGTCCACCTCTGCGGTGGCGTAGTCGGGCACCACATTCGAGCGGGTGCCTCCCTGGATGACACCGACATTGACGGAGATGCCCCGGTCGAGGTCACGCACCGCATCGAGCGCGAGCACCTGCTGCGCCAGTTCCCGAATGGCATTGACGCCCTTGCGCGGGTCCACCCCGGCGTGGGCCGATACACCGTGCACGGTCAACTGATACTGCGCGATGCCTTTCCGCGCGGTCTTCAGCGCGCCGCCGGCGAGCGCCGGCTCGAGCACCAGTACCGCGTCACTGCGACGCGCTTCTTCTTCGATGAGCATCCGCGACGTGTCGCTGCCGGTCTCCTCGTCCGTCGTCCACAGCATGGTGACCCCCACCCGGTCGAGCGGATGGCGGGCCATGACCGCCCGCGTGGCCAGCATGCCAAGCGCTATGCCCGCCTTCATGTCGAGTACGCCGGGCCCGTACAGCCGCCCGTCACGCTCGACGATGGGCATGCGGGCCATCTGGCCGATGGGCCAGACGGTGTCGAAGTGTCCGACGATGAGCACCTGGCGTGGGGCGGTGCCGAAACGGGCGATCAGGTGATCGCCTGCAGAGGTCTGCGGCACACGCGTGATGCGCGCCCCGAGTGCGGCCAGCCGTGACGACAGCAGGGTTCCGCAGCGGTCTACGGCCGTTTTGTCATCGGTCGGCGACTCCATCGCCACCAGCGTGTGAATGAGCTCGAGCAACCAGGGCCGCTCGTCGTGACAGAAGGACAGCAGGGAGGACGACATAGGTCGCGCCTATAATACGGTCATGCGACTGGCTCTGGTGATGGTGCTCGCGACTGGCAGCCTTCTGCAGGCGGCTCAGGCCCCTGCGCCGTTTCCCGCTCCTCGGACGACGCCGGCGCCCGCAGCTCCGCGACCTCGTGAGTCTTCTCCCGCGACGCCGGCACCGGGACCGGCCACGGCCACGCCCGATTCGGGCGCGGCACCCGCGGCGCAGGCCCCAGTGGCCCAGAGCCCAGCGCCCGTGGCTCCGTCTCCTGCCCCTGCGGTTGTGCCTGCGGCACCAGCAGGCTCACGCCCCTCAGCCCCGACGGCCCCTGACCTCGGCGGCGTGCCGCTGTATCCGAGTGCGGTGTATCTCCGCTCGTACGACGCCGGGCGTGGACAGCAGTTCCACATTTACGGTGTCACGCTGACCTATGCGGAAACGGTCGCCTATTATCAGGCGGCGCTGAAGAACAAGGGCGACAAGCTGTTTGACTCGCCGCCCACCCATCAGTTCGAGCTGGGACGCTTCCGTGAGAACGAGATGGCGTTTCCGCCGAGCATCACCGTGAAAGACTTCACCTGGGGTGGCTCGGCCGGCTACGTGAATCCGCACGCGGGTGGCCAGCCCGCGCGCTTCCCCACCCTGGTGCAGATTGTGCCCGCACCGCCCGCGGCTACGACTCGGCCTTGATGTAGATCTCGCCCGCCTGCTGGAACTCGGCCGCTTTGTCGGCCATGCCCTTCTGCGCCTCGGCACGCAACTGCTGCGTCAGTTCCATACTGCAGAACTTCGGACCGCACATCGAACAGAAGTGCGCGACCTTGGCGCCATCGGCCGGCAGAGTTTCATCGTGATAGGCGCGGGCCGTCACCGGATCCATCGCCAGATTG
Organism: Vicinamibacterales bacterium; assembly: GCA_044238535.1. GTDB lineage: Bacteria > Acidobacteriota > Vicinamibacteria > Vicinamibacterales > UBA2999 > VFZN01. The sequence continues at coordinate 70 of JBIIDF010000060.1, read as the reverse complement.
AACTGATCCTGCCACCGGAACTCGAATCGCGCCTTTGACAGCGCATCGTCCCAGGCACGCGCCCGCGGAT
>JBIIDF010000059.1:0-11851 GCA_044238535.1 Vicinamibacterales bacterium | reverse complement strand
TCCCAGTCGAGCCAATTCCCGGTCGTCAAACGACTGTACCCCGAAGCTCAGCCGATTGACGCCGGCGGCGCGGTATCCCTCCAGTGTCTCAGACGACACCGACTCGGGATTGGCCTCCATGGTCACTTCGGCATCGGTCGCCACCGCGAAGTGCGTGCGACACGCGTCGAGAATCCGCGTCACTTCCGCGGGGGACAGGACCGACGGCGTGCCCCCTCCGAGAAACACCGTCTCGACGGCGGCCCCGCGTTCAGGGGCTCGGGCAATCTCGGAGATCAAGGCCGACACATAGGCGCGCTTCACCGCCTCGTCGAGCATCCCGCGCGTGAAATTGCAGTAGTGGCAGATCGCTTCGCAGAACGGAATATGCAGGTAGAGACCGGCCGGCATGACCTTGTCCGCCCGGGCGATCAGCGGTCGTTTCCCGCGCGACCACCCGGCCACTTCAGCGAGGACGCGGCCTCGGACGGCAGCTTCGCCCGCACCTGCCCTCTCGGTCGCGGAGGTGCCGCGGAGGCCTTTCGTACGTTGTCAGGGGAGGCCGGCGACGACCGCTGCCACCGCTGAATCGCATCGGCCGAGGCCTGGGGACCCACCTCGCGCATGTCGACCCCGTGCATCTCGACCCAGTCGCACATTTCGGCCAGGCGTGAACGCGTGCGGCTGCCCAGCTGAAAAATGAAGGACCGCGGGTCCGTGCTGTCGGGCGAATCGACGAGGTTGCTGGTGAAGATGGTGGGGCGTCGTTCGTTGTAGCGCGTGTTCACCACCAGACCGAGGGTTTCCTGCACCCAGTCCGAGGTCCGCTCGGCCCCCAGGTCGTCGAGCACGAGGACGTCGGCCTTCAACACCGGCGCCAGGACGTCCATCTCGGTCTCGGCCACAGATCGGTTGTAGGTATCCCGGACGAGTTTGAGGAGTTCACGCGTTTCGAAGAAGAACCCGCGCGCCCCGCGGGTGCGCATGACGGCCTTGAGGATGCCCACGGCGAGATGCGTCTTCCCCACGCCGTTCGGGCCGTACAGGAGCAGCCCCCGGTCGACCGCCGGGAACTGCTGCACAAACGTCGACGCACGCCGGAACGCATCCCGCTGCGAGTCGGTATCGTGCTCGAATGTCGACAGTTCACACCGCCCGTAGCGCTGAGGAATACGGGCCTCCGCCAGATGGCGCTCGGTCATCTCGGTGCGCCAGCAGTCGCAGCGCACCAGCCGCTCGACGCCCTCTCGCACCTCCGGCTTCCATCGGGTGCCGTGGCACACCTCGCAGGACATCACCACTCCCTGGCTGCCTCAGTTCAGGAGGCTGCGGACGGCACGCTGCCGCCGCAGTTTGCGCACGGCCTGCGTCGACAGTCGCTCGACCCGCTGGGGCGACACGGCCAGACGCTCGGTGACCTGCTCGACGCTGCGCGGCTCCCCGTCCTGCAGCCCCAGACGCAGCTCGACGACACGCCGCTCCTTCGGATCGAGTTCCATCAGCGCCGACGTGATGTCTGACACCAGCGCGGCCCGCAGCGCGTCCTCGTATTCGTCTGCCATCAACGGTCCCACATAATCCAGATCCACTTCCGGTTCGTCGGCCGTCATCGGCCACACCATCCGGGGGCGCCAGACGGCCTCGAGTTCCCGCAGGTCCTCGGGGGTCAGCGCGAGGTCCGGTCCCCCGCTCGCGTGCACGCCGGACTCGACCGAGGCCGACAGCGCGGCGGTCAGTTGCGCCGACCGCAGTTCAATGTCCTGCACGCCGGGCAACGCCCCGCCGTGCGTCACTCCGTGCAGGACACCCTGACGAATCCACCAGCGGGCATAGCGATCGAAACGTCCATGCTGCGCCGGGGAAAACCGCCGTGCGGCATCCAGCAGCGCCAGCGTCCCGTCGCGCACCAGATCGATCAGCGGCACCCCAAGGTGCCTGAACAGCCGCGCACACTGCACCACGCCAGCGAGACTCGGGCCCACAAGCGTGGACAGCGCCTCCTCGTCCTGCTGCGCAATCCGCTCGGCCAGCGCCTGCTCGTCGAACGACGTCAGCGGCGAGAACCGCGCCACCTCCTGCAGGTAGGCGTCGAGTGTCTGGGCGTTGTCCGCGAGCCGCTCGAGCCGATGCACGCGGGAATTGTAGCGGATCTGATTCCGGAGTCGCGTGCCCTAATCGTCCCCGTCCGGCGGGTTCTGCGACGAGGTGTGCAATGGCGACGCGCTTGACTCGGTCGACGTCGTTCGGACCAGGTCGCCAGGAGGCGTCTTCACGAGTGCGGTGCCGAGTCGCTGCTCCCAGTCGTCAAGCCCGCGTGACAACTCCTGCTTGACGTACACCATGAACTCGTTGACTTCCGTCTGCATCTGCACCATCTTCTCGCGCATGTTGAGAATGATCTCGACACCCGCCAGGTTCACCCCCATCTCCCGCGTCAGCGTCAGGATGGTTTCGAGCCGCTCCAGATCGTCCTCTGAATAGAGACGGGTATTCCCGTCGGTGCGGGAGGGGCGCAACAGCCCCTCGCGCTCGTACAGCCGAAGGGTCTGCGGATGAATGTCGTAGCGCTGCGCCACCACACTGATCATGAAGTACGCCTTCCCGGTGCTCTTCGCCATCAGCGTGCATGCTCCCCATGAATCCGTCCGAATTCCCTGATCAACTCCTTCGACCGCTCGTCCAGCAGCGTCGGCATCACAATGCGCAGTTCAACCAGCAGGTCGCCGCGCCCGCCTGTCGGCCGCGGCATGCCTCGCTCGCGCAACCGCAGACGCTGGCCGGCCTGCGACCCTGGAGGCACCCGCACGGCCAGTGGCCCGTCGGGGGTCTCGACCGTGATGCGCGCCCCGAGCCCTGCCTCATGCACACCCACCGGCAGCACCATCGTGACATCGTCGCCGTCGCGGCGAAACACCGGATGAGGGGCGATGGTCACGTCGAGGTGCAAGTCGCCGTGACGTCCGCCGCGCCGACCCGCATGACCACCACCTGACCACCGCAGCCGGGCCCCGGGCACCATGCCCGGTGGAATGGCCACATCGATCTGCTCGGCGACCGCCACGACGCCCGTCGCGCCGCACCCACCACACGCCTGAACACGACGCACGCCGGCCCCCTGACACTGGGGACAGGGCTTGCTGAAGACCATGTGGCCACGGGCCACCTGCACGGCGCCACGCCCCTCGCAGGTGCCGCAATGGCGTTCCACCGCTCGCACCATGCCCGCGCCGGCGCACCCCGGGCACGTCTGATGCCGCGTCACCGCAATGGCGCGACTGGTCCCGCGCCACGACTCCTCGAAGGACAGCGTGACCTGGGCGAACAGGTCACCGCCGTCCTGCGGCGCAGAGTCCTGCATGCCGCGGCGGGCAAAGACATCCTCGAAAAGGTCGCCGAACGTGGTGGTCTGCTGCGCGTGGACCCCTGGAGAAAAATCGAACCCGCGGAAGCCGAACCCTGTGCCCTGCGGCGTTTCGTGGGTGGGCCCGTTGCCGCTGTCGTAGCGGCGGCGCCGGTCCGGGTCTGCCAGCGTTTCATACGCTCGGACGACCTGCTCGAACCGGCTGGCGGCCTGCCCATCACCAGGATTCAGATCCGGATGCAGGCGTCGCGCCAGACGCCGGTAGGCGCGGCGGATGTCCTCCGCCGACGCCTCCCGTTGTACCCCGAGGACGATGTAGAAATCCATCGTGACGCCTTGGGACTGAACCGTTACTTCTTGTCGTCGACAACCTCGGCATCAATGACGTCGCCCTGGTCCGCCGCACCTCCGGCAGTCGCTCCGCTGTCGCCCGCCGCCGCATTCTCACTGCCCGCCGCCCCAGAGGCGGCCTGCGCGCGATAGAGGGCCTCTGCCGCCTTGTGCTGGGCCGCCGTCAGTGTATCCAGCAGTCCGGTCATCGCCGCAGCGTCGTTGCCGTCGATCGCGGTCCGGAGGGCCGTCATCGCCGCCTCGACGTCGGCCTTTTCCGCCACCGGCAACTTGTCGCCCGACTCCTTCAGCATCCGCTCGGCGGCATACACCGCACTGTCCGCACGGTTCCGGGTGTCGATCTCCTCGCGCCGCTTGCGGTCGTCGTCGGCATGTGCCTCGGCTTCCTTCATCATGCGCTCGACTTCGTCCTTGCTGAGCCCGGACGAAGACGTGATGGTGATCTTCTGCTCCTTCTGCGTACCCAGGTCCTTCGCCGAGACATTGACGATGCCATTTGCATCGATGTCGAACGTCACCTCGACCTGCGGTACGCCGCGGGGCGCCGACGGAATGCCGTCGAGCCGGAAGTTCCCCAGCGTCCGGTTGTCTCGCGCCAGCTGCCGCTCTCCCTGCAACACATGCACGTCGACCGAGGTCTGGTTGTCGGCCGCCGTCGAAAAGACCTCGCTCTTGCGCGTTGGAATCGTCGTGTTCCGGGCAATGAGCGTGGTCATCACGCCACCCAGGGTTTCGATGCCGAGTGACAGCGGGGTCACGTCCAGCAGCAGCAGGTCCTTCACGTCGCCCGAGAGCACGCCGGCCTGGATGGCAGCCCCCATGGCCACCACTTCATCGGGGTTCACCCCCTTGTGCGGTTCCTTGCCAAACGCCTCCTGCACCAGCGCCTGCACCCGCGGAATGCGCGTCGACCCACCCACCAGCACCACTTCATGAATGTCGCGCGCGGTGACACCGGCGTCCTTCATGGCCTGGCGCGTCGGGGCCATGGTCTTCTGCAGCAGGTCTTCGACCAGCGACTCGAACTTCGCGCGCGTGAGCTTCCGGGTCAGATGCTTGGGACCCGAGGCGTCGGCGGTGATGAACGGCAGATTGATTTCGCTTTCCATGACGGACGACAGCTCGATCTTGGCTTTCTCCGCCGCCTCACGCAGGCGCTGCAGGGCCATGCGGTCCTTGCCGAGGTCGATGCCTTCTTCCTTGCGGAACTCGTCAATGATCCACTCGATGACCTTCTCGTCGAGGTTGTCGCCGCCGAGGTGGGTGTCGCCGTTGGTGGCCTTCACTTCCACGACCCCGTCGCCGACTTCCAGAATCGACACGTCGAACGTGCCGCCGCCGAAGTCGTAGACCGCGATCAGTTCGTTGTGCTTTTTGTCGAGCCCGTACGCCATGGCCGCGGCCGTCGGCTCGTTGACGATGCGCATGACCTCGAGGCCGGCGATCTGTCCGGCTTCCTTGGTCGCCTGGCGCTGCGCGTCGTTGAAGTAGGCGGGCACGGTGATGACGGCCCGCGTCACCGTCTCACCGAGATGATCCTCAGCCGCCTGCTTGAGCTTCTGCAGCACCATCGCCGAAATCTGCGGCGGCGCCCAGTCCTGCCCACCGGCCTTGATGCGGACATCGCCGTTACCGGCGCCGGCCACGGTGTAGGGGACGCGCTTCATTTCGTCGCCCACCTCACTGAAGCGACGTCCCATGAACCGCTTCACCGAGAAGAGCGTGTTTTCCGGATTGGTCACCGCCTGACGCTTCGCCACCTGCCCGACCAGGCGCTCACCGCTCTTGCTGAAACCCACCACGGAGGGGGTCAACCGACTGCCTTCGGCGTTCTGAATGACGGTGGGCTGGTCGCCCTCCATCACGGCCACCACGGAGTTGGTTGTCCCAAGGTCGATGCCAATGATTTTGCTCATGCTGTTAGCATGAAACATGAGTGCGTCATTGTCAATACAGAATCCGTAGTCCCCATCCGAGGCCGAACCAGACACCTGTGACCCTGTTATATTGAGCGTTCGATACGCTCCACAGTCGCGATGTCCGCTCTCCATTCCGTCGCCGCACGAGCCACGCTGGTGTTGCTGTTTGTGCTGGCCGCGCTCGCCGGCACGGCGGCCGGGGTCCTCTTTGCCTCATCCGCCGACTTGCCTGAAGTCTCGGCGCTCGACAGCTACGCCCCCAGCACGATTACCCGTATCCTCGACCGTTCGGGGGCGCCCCTGGGCGATTTCGCCGTCGAGCGGCGCGTCGTTGTGCGCTACGACGACATCCCCGCCCACCTGCGACAGGCCATTCTCGCCGCCGAAGATGCCGGCTTCTTCGACCACAGCGGCCTGTCTGTCTCCCGGATGCTGCTGGCACTGGTGCGCGACATCACCACCCGCGGCAACGTGCCCGGAGGGTCTACGCTCACGCAGCAGCTCGCACGGAATCTGTTCCCCGGCACCATTGGTTTCGACCGCACCTGGGAACGCAAAATCAAGGAAGCCCTCGTCGCCATTCAGATTGAGAAGCGCTATACGAAGCCCGAAATCTTCACGCTGTATTGCAATCAGATCTATTTCGGGCACGGGGCCTACGGTGTCGAGTCTGCCTCGCGACTCTACTTCGGCAAGGGTGTTCAGGACCTGACGCTCGAGGAAGCGGCCCTCATTGCCGGGATCATCCAGGCCAATGTGCGGCAAAGTCCGTACGTGAATCCCGAGGCGGCCCGACGCCGCCGCAATTACGCCCTCGACCGCATGGCCACCGAACGCTTCATTACCGCGGCGGAGGCTGAGACCGCGAAGGCCTTGCCCATCACCGTCGCCGACGGACCGGACGCCACAACCACCGTGGCCCCCTACTTCCTCGAGGAAATCAGAAAACGGCTCGAAGACACCTACGGAGCCACGGCCCTGTATGCCCAGGGGCTGACGGTGCGCACCGGCCTCGACCGCCAGCTGCAGGTGGCCGCCAACCGGGCCATCGACCGCGCCTTGCGCCGGCTCGACCGCAAGCGTGGCGTCTACCGGCCCGCTACGCAGTCGCTCCAGACCATCCGGAAGACCCTCGACACCTATCGACCGGACCGATGGTCACAGCCCCTCGCCCCGGGAGACATCGTGCCCGGCGTGGTCACCGCCGTGTCGTCGATGTCCGCGACGGTGAAGGTCGGGCCCCTCACCGGGCAGCTCACCCGCCAGGGCGTGGCCTGGACGCGACGCACAGACCTGACGACCCTCGTCCACGAGGGCGACATCATCGAGGTCTCACTCACAACGGTCGACGACCAGCACGACACGGCGGTGCTGGGACTCGAGCAACCTCCCGCCATTGAAGGCGCGTTGGTGGCCATCGACAACCACACGGGGGACATTCGCGCGCTGGTCGGTGGGTTTAGCTTCACGCGCAGCAAGTTCAATCGCGCGACGCAGGCGGCGCGCCAGATGGGCTCCACCGTCAAGCCCTTGCTCTACACGGCCGCCATCGACCGCGGCCTGACGGCCACGACCATGCTCGACGACACCCCCGCCTCGTTCGACACCGGTGAGGGCCAACCGATGTATACGCCGTCGAATTACGACCGGGAGTTCGTCGGCCCGCTCACGCTGCGCGCAGCCCTTGAGCAGTCGCGGAACATCCCGGCCGTCAAGTTGATCGACCTGCTGGGACCTGCACAGGTCGCGGCCCATGCGGCCCGCTTCGGTTTCCGCGAGCCCTTCCGGCCCTTTCTGTCGATGGCGCTTGGGGCGCAGGAAACCACGCTCCTGGAAGTCACCAGCGCCTACTCGGCCTTTCCGAATGCCGGTGTCCGCATGCCGCCGGTCTTCATCCGGTCGGTCGACGACCGCCGAGGCGCCCGACTTGAAGAGACGAGGCCCACGCCCAGCGAAGCTATCCGCGCCGATACCGCGGCGGTCATGACCGCGTTGCTGCAGGGCGTCATGCAACGAGGGACAGGCGCCGCGTCCGCCTCGCTCCGCTGGCCGCTGGGTGGAAAGACCGGGACCGTCGACGACTACACCGACGCCTGGTTCATCGGATTCGACCCGGACATCACCGTCGGGGTCTGGTTCGGTCGCGACGAAAAGAAGCCCATCGGTCCGAATGAGACCGGAACGACGGCGGCACTCCCGGCCTGGATTGAATTCATGCGCGACTATCTCTCGCTGCGCGGACCTACAGACACGCCCCCGGCGTTTCCGCGACCCTCGTCAGTGGTCACCACGCTCGTCAATCGAGACACCGGACTGCCCACCAGCCCCGATGACCCCAGGGCGATTAACGAGTGGTTTCTCTCCGGCACCGAGCCGGCCACCGGCACGGCACCAGCCACTCGGCCCTGATCAGCTCTCGTCGTCGCTCGAATCCTCGGCCTGCCCGAGGGTCCCGGTGGCCTTCTGCATCAGATACGTCTTGATGAAGGGATCAAGGTCGCCATCGAGCACCTTGTACACCTGACCTTCGGTGTATTTCGTGCGATGGTCCTTGATCATCTGGTAGGGCTGCAGCACGTAGCTTCGGATCTGCGAGCCGAAGGCGATGTCTTTCTTCACTCCGCCGATGTTCTCGAGCCGGGCCTGCTGCTCCTTGAGGCGCAGGTCGTAGAGCTTGGCACGGAGCACCTTCATCGCCACATCGCGGTTCTTGTGCTGTGACCGTTCGTTCTGACACGACGTCACGATCCCGGTCGGCAGGTGGGTGATGCGGACGGCGGAATCCGTGACGTTGACGTGCTGCCCGCCGGCGCCGCTCGACCGATAGGTGTCAATCCGGAGGTCTTTCTCGGGAATGTCGATCTCGATGGTGTCATCCATCTCGGGCCAGACATACACCGACGCAAAGGACGTATGCCGGCGCGCCGCCTGGTCGAATGGCGAGATGCGCACGAGCCGATGCACGCCAGCCTCCGCCGACATCAGTCCGAACGCATACTCACCCGAGAGCGTCAGGGTCACGCTCTTGAGTCCGGCTTCCTCACCCGGCTGATACTCGAGGATCGTCCGCTTGAACCCGCGGCGCTCTGCCCACTTCAAGTACATGCGCAGGAGCATTTCGGCCCAGTCTTGCGACTCGACCCCGCCCGCGCCCGGATGAATGGACACGATGGCGTTGGCGGCATCGTGCTCGCCGCTCAGCATCTTCTTGATTTCGCCGGCGTCGACCAGCGACTCGAGACTGTCGAGGGCCCGCGTCAAATCGGCCTCGACCGGTTCGCCCTGTTGGGCCCACTCGATGAGCACCTGCAGGTCGTCGCGCTGCTGCCCGAGGGCTTCCCGCAGGGACACGTCCTCGCTGATGCGCTGGCGGCGTCGGAGCGTCGCCTGCGCGTCCGCCTGTTGATTCCAGAAATCGGGTGCCGCGATGCGGGCTTCGAGCCGACTCAGTTCCTCGTCAAGACGAGCGGCGTCAAAGATAGCTCCGCAAGTCAGCGGCCCGCTTCAGCAGGTCGGAGGAGCGGCGAATCAGTTCATCGAGGACGAGGGCCATGGTCTCCTGAGGGTCGCCGCCAGCAGCGCCAGAAGGGTGAGCAACCCTGACGCGAACGCGACCACGTCGCCTATTGTGGCATAGACGGTCCGCTCCTGAAGAAAGCGGACGTCCCCCACGACCACGGTCGTGTCACCCAGAGTCGTCCGGGTCACGATGCGCCCATAGGGGTCGACGATGCCGGTGATGCCGGTGTTGGCGGCGCGCACGAGATAGCGTCCCTGCTCGATGGCGCGGATGGCCGCCATCTCGAAGTGCTGGAATGGGGCCGACGACTCGCCGTACCAGGCATCGTTGGTGATGGTGGTGAGCAGCTCGCTGCCCTGCCGGACGGCGTCCCGCATCAGCGAGGGATAGGTCACCTCGTAGCAGATCGCGGTGCTGATCATGTGACCGTCCACGGGCATCATCGTCACGCGGGTGCCTGGCGAGAAATCGGCCACGGCCTCGACGAGCGGCTTGACGAAGAACAGCCAGTCCTTGAATGGGACCCACTCGCCGAACGGCACCAGATGCATCTTCCGATAGACGGCGGCGGTGGCCCCGGCCCCATCCAGCATGAAGGCCGAGTTGAAGAATCGCATCTCAGGCTCGTGCTCGACCTCATCAGAACCGAAGAGCAGCGGCACCCCCAGGGACTGCACAAATGCCCGCACCTGCGTCTGCCCTCTGAGGTCTTCGTCAAACAGAAAGGGCGTCGCGGACTCGGCCCACAGAACGACCCGCGCTCCGGCCTCGACGGCCCGCGTCGAGAGCGACATGTATCTCTCGAGGATCTCCCCGGCCTTCGCGCGGTTCCACTTGTCGAGTTGCACGACGTTGGCCTGGACCAGTCCGACGCGCACCGGCGTGCCGGAGGCCAGCAGTCGCCCATCGCCCAGTCTCGCCGCTCCCCAGAGTGCTGGCACCGTCACCAGCACCAGCGTCGATGCCAGCACCCGCATGCGCAGACGCGGCGGGGCCATTACCACCAGAGCAAAACCGGCATTCATCAGGCCAACAAACAGCGAGAGCAGGTAGATGCCCCCGACACTGGCCATCTGCGCCAGCGGCAACAGGTCGATCAGCGTGTTCCCGAGGGGAATCCACGGAAATCCGCCAATCAGGAGGCCCCGGACGTATTCAAGAGCAACCCAGGCGGTCGCGCCGAGGGGCAAGCCGACCCAACCCAGGCGAGCCACCAGCGTGGCCGTCACCGCACCGGCGACGGCCAGATAGGCGGACATGTACAGCACCAGCAGAAACGCGGCCCCCATGGCCAGCGGCACCGGCAGTCCACCGAACGTGCCGACGGTCTCACTGGTCCAGTAAAGGGTGCCTGAATAGAACACCACTCCGGTGATCGTGCCCAGCCATGCGCCTCGGGAGGCCGACTGTCCCGGCCAGTGTCCCGGCCGGCCTGTCCACCCGCTGAGCGCCACGAGCCACGGCACCAGAGCGATCACGCCGAGTGCTCCATGGCCGTAGCGCGGAAACGACAGCGCCAGGAGCAGACCCGACGCCAGGGCTAGCGCACGATCCATGGGTCGATCCGTTCCTCGCGCTTGAGTCGGGTCACGACCCGATCGGCCTCCGCGCGGGAGGCAAACTTGCCGACGCGCACGCGGAACAGGTTTGGCGCACCGGGGGCAGGCGCGACCACGTAGACCGAAAAGCCCTTGGCCGCCAACCGTCCTGCCATGGCTTCCGCCTCCTGCCTCGTGCGGTAGGCCGACACTTGCACAGCCACGCCTCTGCCCGCAGGTTCAGCAAACGCGGTTCCACCTGGAGGCGCTGAGGATGCGGTCATTTCTGGAGAGACCGACGACACGGTGACCGCCGTCCCACGCTTCGCTGGCTCAGGGCCCGGTCCCGCCGCCGGTGCTGGCGTCGCCGCGGGGGCGACGTTTTCTGCCGGCAGGGACTCGTTCCGGACGGCGGGTGTCGCCGACAGTGACTCGGGGGCCGGCACCGGCTCCGTGAGCCGTTGGGGGTAAGTGACGGCTTCCTTCACAATCCCGTCCGCTGACTGCGCGTTGCCGGTCTGCACAGGCGGAGGCGGTGGGAGGTCGTCCGGAACCGGCGCGTCTGTGACGGTGGACTCCCGGTAGATCCCCAGAGGCATCGCCCCCTTGACTCCCCGTCCGACCAGGACGCCGCTGATGAACGCCACACTGAGGACGACCATCGACGCCACGACGAGAAACACGGTTTGCTTCCGCGTCAGCTGCAGGTCGCTGAATCCATCGTCTCGCGAGTGGTCCATGGTCGTGATGCTGTGATCGTAGCACTTACGGCGACGGACGCAGGCGAGCGGTCGCCGCCGTCAGCAGCTGCCGCCTCTCAGGAGTATCTTCGCTCCAGAGGGCAATGCGCAGGGCCGCAACGGCTTCATCGATACGGTCGGCCCGCAGATAGAGTTGGCCCAGCAACTGGTGCGCCTCCGCAAGGTAGGGCGAGAGGAAGATGGCGCGACGCAGCGCCGCGATCGCCTCCCGGTCATCGGCCCGGTCAAACGCCCGGCGACCGGCGTCCAGATGGAATCGTGCCAGATTCGTGCGGTCGGCGGCACTGTTCGGCACATCGAGCGGCTGTCCGCGGCGACGCCCCGCCTGCAGCCGCGGAGACAGGCGCTCCTGGCCAGCCGGCACGCCGGACGTCTCATCTGGAACGGACCCGCGCTCATCGGTGCCGGACAGTTGACGGGCC
>JBIIDF010000058.1:0-11899 GCA_044238535.1 Vicinamibacterales bacterium | reverse complement strand
CAGCATGAGCCCGTTACCGTTCGATGATGCGCCCGCTGACGCACCGCCCGCCCCCCGCGGACGACGCGGGCGCACGCCGCCCACACCGGCCTCAACGCCCTCTGCGGCTCCGACTCAGCCCCCTCGCCCCTCGACGGGCCGCGCGCCGTCTGCCGCCAGCACCACGCCCGCACCGGCCACGCGCGTGCCCGCCCCGCCGCCTGCCGTCACTCGCCGCCGCGTGCTGTCGGTGGCCGCACTGACCGCCGAACTGCGCGCCCGGCTGGAAGCGGGCTATCCCGATGTCTGGGTCGACGGAGAGATTTCCAATGGTCGCGTGTGGTCGTCCGGGCACTACTATTTTCAGCTGAAGGATGCGACGGCGCAGATTCGCGGCGTGATGTTCCGCACCCACGCCAGTCGCCTGCGCTTCATGCCCCAGGACGGCATGCAGGTGCTGGTGCGCGGGTCGCTCAGCGTCTACGAGGCCAAGGGCGAATACCAGCTGGTCGCGCAGCATATGGAACCCCGGGGCGCCGGCGCCCTCCAGCTGGCGTTCGAACAACTCAAACAGCGCCTGCAGGACGAGGGCCTGTTCGCCCAGGCCCGCAAGCGTCCGCTGCCGGCACTGCCGCGTCGCATCGGCATGGTGACCTCGCTCGATGGTGCGGCCATCCGCGACATGCTCACCGTGCTGCTGCGCCGTCATCCCAATGCGCAGGTGCTCATTGCCCACTCGCGCGTCCAGGGAGAGGGCGCCGCCGCGGACATCGCACAGGCGCTGGCCCGACTCACCCGCATCGGCGATGTCGACGTCATCATCGTGGGCCGCGGCGGTGGCTCGATCGAAGATCTCTGGGCCTTCAACGAGGAAATCGTCGCCCGCGCGATCGCGGCATCGCCGGTGCCGGTCATCTCGGCCGTTGGGCATGAGACCGATGTCACCATTGCCGACTTCGTCGCCGACCTGCGCGCACCAACGCCGTCAGCGGCTGCCGAGCTCGTGCTGCAGAAGTCGGACGATTTTGCGGCACAGATTCGACGGTGGCGTGACCGACTGTCAACCGTGATGGCTGCGCGCCTCGCCCGCGACACCCATCGTGTCCACCGTGCCTCAGGGCACCCGGCTCTGGCGGGCCTGCCTCTGCGCGTCTCGCTCCGCGCACGGCGACTCGACGACCTCGAGGCCACGGCGAGTCATGCGGTCCGTGCCGCCGTCTCGATACGCCTCCGCCGCCTCTCGCAGGCCACTCGCCTCCTCACCCACCACGACCCCCGTCATCGCCTTGCCCGCGGACAAACCGCGCTGGCCGGGCTGGATGCCCGGCTCCGCGCGGCGATCGAGGCCCGCCAGCAACGGACCCGCCGAACACTCGAACGCAGCGCGGCCCACCTGCACGCGCTCAGCCCACTGGGAGTGCTCGGGCGCGGCTATGCGGTCTGCTGGGACGGCACCCGTCGCCGCGTGATACGCGCCGCAGACGAGGTGCAACCCGGCGATGCGGTACGCATCACGCTGGGCACGGGCGAACTCGTCGCACGCGTCACGCCCCCGGACGTCGGCGGCGACAGTTAGAATGGAGCGCAGTCATGGACGGCAGCATCAACGATTTTGAAACCGCACTCGCCGAACTCGAATCGGTGGTCCGGCGGCTGGAAGATGGCGATCTGCCTCTGGAAACGTCTCTCGCGCTCTACGAACGCGGGGTCGTGCTCTCGCGCTACTGCCACGACCGCCTGCAGGCGGCAGAGCGGCGCATCGAGGTGCTGAACGAACGCGGAGACATCACCGCGGCCCCCGACACGCTCGGCCTCGCCGACGAAGACGAGGGAGACTGAGTAGCCGTGTCGCTCGACGAGTATCTCGATGTCCGGCGTCAGGCCGTCGAGGCCACCCTCACCCGCATCCTGAGCCAGTCACCCGCCCCGCCCATCATCATCGACGCGATGCAGTACTCGCTGCTTGGCGGCGGGAAGCGCCTCCGGCCCCTGCTCGCGCTGGCCGCCTGCGAGGCCACGCGCCGCGCCTTCGGACCCGACGCCTGGTCGCCCGCGATGCCTGCCGCCTGCGCCGTCGAGATGATCCATACCTACTCGCTCATCCACGATGACCTCCCGGCCATGGACGATGATGCGATGCGGCGGGGGCGGCCCACGTCGCATGTGGTATTCGGCGAAGGCCTCGCGATTCTGGCGGGCGATGCCCTGCAGGCGGACGCCTTCGCCACGCTGGCCCGCGCCGCCGAGGAGGCCTCCCCTGAGACGGCCGTCCGCGTCATCAGCGCTGTGCGCGTGCTGGCCGATGCTGCCGGCCCGATCGGCATGGTGGGTGGACAGGCGATCGACCTCGCCCACGACCCGGCACACCGCCGTCCGCATTCCCGCGCCCACGAGCCGTCATCCTCGCGGCCGCCGGTCACGACCGCGGTGCCGTCAGCGCTCACGCTGGACGCCGACGGCCTGACGGATATGCACGCGCGAAAAACCGGCGCACTCATTCGTGCCTCAGTGTCGACGGGGGCCATCCTGGGCGGGGCCGATCCCCACACGCGTGCGCAGCTCGACACCTACGCGTCCGCCATCGGCCTCGCCTTCCAGATCGTCGACGACATTCTCGACGTTGAAGGTGCCTCGGCCGACCTGGGCAAGACGGCGGGCAAGGATGCCGCCTCGGGCAAGCCCACGTATGTGGGCCTCTACGGCGTGGAAGGCGCGCGCCAGCGCGCGGCCGAGTGCCTCGCACGCGCGGGCGACGCGCTTACGGCGGCAGCGGTGGATGGACGGTATCTGCACCAGATGGCCACGTGGGTCGTGGAGCGTCGCTCGTGAAAGTGCCGCGCATGCGCCTCGATGCGCTGCTGGTGCACCGCGGCCTCGTCGAGTCTCGCGAGAAGGCCCGTGCCCTGATCCTGGCCGGCCAGGTGGACGTCGACGGACATGGCGCACAGAAGGCCGGCACCATGATCGACGTGCACGCCGACGTCCGCGTCATCGGCCCCGACCATCCGTGGGTCAGCCGCGGCGGCCTCAAGCTGGTGCACGCGCTCGACACCTTCGGCCTCGAGGTCACCGGGGCGCTGGCCCTCGACATCGGCGCGTCGACCGGCGGGTTCACCGACGTGCTGCTGCAGCGGGGCGCGCGCCACGTCATCGCGCTCGATGTCGGCCACAACCAGCTGCACTGGAAGATCCGCAGCGACCCGCGCGTCACCGTGATCGAGGGCTGCAATGCCCGGCATCTCACGCGCGCCGACCTGCCCGACATTGGCGCGGGCGTCGACATCATGTCCATCGACGTCTCGTTCATCGGCCTCGCCCTGATTTTTCCCGTGCTGCCGCCCCTGATGGCACCAGGGGCCCGCGTTGTGGCGCTCGTCAAGCCGCAATTCGAGGCCGGCCGGAAAGACGTCGGAAAGCACGGCGTCGTCACGAACCCCGCCGTGCACGAGCGCGTGGTGGCCTCGGTCACCGCCGCCGCAGCCGACGCCGGCCTGGAACGTCTGGGCCTGACAGACTCGCCCATCACGGGCGCCCAGGGCAACCGTGAGTTCCTCATGCTGCTGGGGGCGCGCGCATGACCATCGGCATTGTCACCAAGCCCGGACTCGCAGATGCGGGCGATACCCTGCTGGCCCTCGAGCACTGGCTCGGCACGCGCCGTGTCTCGGTCGTCTGGAGTGACGCCACCGCGGCCCTGTTGCCGCCGGCCGCAGAACGCTGGGTCATGTCGGCGGATGATTTGCCCCGCGCCGTCGACCTCGTGCTGGTGCTGGGCGGCGATGGCACGCTTCTCGGCATGGCCAGCCGGATTGCGGCCGCCAACGTCGACATCCCCCTGCTCGGGGTCAATTTCGGCTCGCTGGGGTTTCTGACGGAGATTACCCGACCCGAGCTGTTCACCTCACTCGAGACCGTGATTGCCGGCTCGGCCACGCACGATGAGCGGATGCTGCTGCGGGCCCGCAGTCTGGGCGCGGCCATGGCCACCCACGTGGCCCTCAACGACGTTGTCTTCAGCCGCCCCTCGGGTGCGCGCCTGCTGGAACTGGGCGTCTGGGTCGGCGATCAGTTCGTCACCACGATTCGCGCCGATGGCCTCATCGTGGCCAGCCCGACCGGGTCGACGGCCTACAACCTGTCGGCGGGTGGCCCCATCGTGCACCCCGCCATGGATGCGCTGGTGCTGACGCCCATCGCGCCGCACACGCTCAGCAACCGGCCGATTGTGATTCCGGCCGAGCGAGACGTGCGTGTGCAGATGACGTCACGGGCGCCGGACGACGGCATGCTGGTCACGTTCGACGGGCAAATCACGATCGATGTCCCCTCGGGCACCGACATCGTGGTCGGGCGCTCGCCGCGCCCCTTGCGGCTCATCCGCGCGTCGGCCCGCAGCTACTTTGACGTGTTGCGCGAAAAGCTCGGCTGGCACCAGCGCTGAGACCTCCGCACCAGCCGTCGGAGGTCAGCGCGCCTGCCGGTTCGCCTGCCGTCGCTGGCGGAAGTAGTCGACCTGCCAGCGCCGCACATTGCGGTTGTGTTCGTCGAGGGCATCGGCAAACACATGCGACCCGTCGTTCCGGCTCACGAAATACAGATGCGACACCGCGGCCGGCTGCACGGCCGCCTGCAGGGATGCCAGCCCCGGCGCCGCGATCGGCCCGGGCGGCAGCCCCCGATACCGATAGGTGTTGTAGGGCGAGTCGACCTGCAGGTCGGCCCGCGTCAGATTGCCCGTGTAGGTGCCCCGTTGCACCAGGGCATAAATCACGGTGGGGTCGGCCTGCATCCCCATCCCGATCTTCCAGCGATTGCGATACACAGCGGCCACCAGGGGTCGTTCGTCTGCGCGGGCCGTTTCCTTCTCGACCAGCGAGGCCAGGGTGACAATCTCCCGGGTGGTGAACCCCGCACGGCGGACCGTGTTGAACATCGCGCCGTCATAGTGCTGACGGAACAGCGTGACCATGCGCACGATGAGGTCGTCGGCCGAGGCGCGACGCGACAGCGCATACGTGTCGGGGAACAGGTAGCCCTCGAGATCGGTGGCGGCGGGATCCAGGTCACTGATGAGGGCGGTCGCGTGTGCGGCCTCGAGAAATTCGCTGGCGGTGCCGAAGCCCTGCGCGCTGAAGTGCTGAGCCATCTCGCGGAGCGTGAGGCCTTCGCGGAACGTAATCGTCCGCGAGTACACCTCCCCGCGGGCCAGCTGCCCCACCACCTCGCGCGCGCTGAGGGGGCGGGTGAACTGATAGTCACCCGCCTTCAGCACGCGGGCCTGCCCGGTGCGCCACAGCGCCACACGGAACACCAGGGGATGCGACACCACACCCGCCCGCGCCAGCTGGTCGCCAATCGCCGACGTACCGGTGCCCGGGGCAATCTCCACGAACTGTTCGCCCCCCTCGTAACCCTGGAACGGCGTCTCGATGGTCCGCAGCGCAGCCGCCACGCCGCCCCCTGCAGCCACCACCAGCACGATCAACAGTCCCACCCAGCGACGCATCGGCACTCCTCACGAACGATGATCGAGATAGTCCTGCAGGATGATGGCCGCCGCCTCGGCGTCGATGAGCGCCTTGCGGCGCTTCCAGTCACGCTCACCGCGGGCCATCAGCCGTGCGTCGGCTTCGTGGCTCGAGAGCCGTTCGTCCTGCAGGGTCACGGGCACAGACACCGTGCTTCGCAGGGCAGCGGCGAAGGCCTCGGTCGGTCCGGTCATGTGCGTCGCACTGCCATCGAGGCGGCGCGGCCAGCCAATCACCACGGCCTGCAGGCCATCATCGTCCCGCTGCAGGTCGTGGATGAGTGCCGTGACCAGTGCCAGGGCCCCCGGGGCGTCCGGGGGGCGCGGCACCATCTTCCAGGGCGACGCCAGCAGGCCCGACGCGTCGCTCAGCGCCAGGCCGAGGCGGCGCTCTCCGTAGTCGATGCCCAGAATCCGCACGGCACAGTCTCGGCTGATACGCGTCGGCGATCAGGCCGGGGGCAGGCCTGCCAGCAGGCCGCGCAGATACACGGCGACCGCTGCGGCGGTCACAAAGATGGCGAGTCCGCGCATGAGCGCAGCGCCGGGCCCGAAGGCCCGCTGCATCACCTGCTGCAGGGGCTGGAGCGTCAGGAACACCAGCGCGTAGCTGGCCCCCATGCCACCGGCAATGCCAAAGCGGGGCACCAGCAGCGCCGGCAGGGCCGTCAGCACGAACGTGCTGCCGAGCCAGGCCGCCACCATCAGGCCGTAAAGTTCACCGCGAGTCACCAGCGACGGCGACGGTGACGAAGTGGGGTCCATGGGCCGATCTTAGCAATTGCGTGGTTGCGGCGGCGGATGATTCCTCTAGAATGAGGACATCCCATGGTGACGCGCCGCAGTCGTGCTCTCGTCCTCGTGCTGTCGGTGCCGGTGGCCCTGTTCTTCGTCGTGGGCGGCTGGCTCGGTCGCACCATGTCGGCGCAGGTGCCCTCGACCTACGAACACCTCCGCATCTTCGAGGACGTCGTCTCGCTCAACTCGCGCAGCAATGTCGAGCCCGTCGACGTCGACCGCGTGATGCACGGCGCCATGCACGGTCTGGCCGATGGCCTCGACCCCGATTCGGCGTATCTCGACAAGACCCAGGTGGCTGCGTATCAGCGCAAGGCCGCCCTGCCGGCTGGTGACACCGGCCTCGAACTGACCCGCCAGTATTACCTCCGCGTCATCGCGTCGCTCGACGGATCACCGGCAGCGCAGGCGGGCCTGCAGCCGGGCGATTACATCCGCGCCATCGACGGCCAGTCGACGCGCGACACCTCGGTCTTCGAGGGGATGCGGTTGCTGCGTGGGGCGCCGGGAACCACCGTCCGGCTTACCGTGCTGCGGGGCAACGCCGTCGACCCGCATGATGTGGTCCTCACGCGCACGGCACTCAAGGCGCCTGCCGCGACCGGTCGCATGGCCGCACCGGGCGCGGGACTGGTGCGCATTCCTGGCTTCGCCGCCGATACGGCCGCGCAGGTCACGCGCGAAGTGGCCGCCCTGCGGAAAGCCGGGGCGACGCGCCTGCTCATCGACCTCCGTGGCACGGCCACCGGCGACCTCGACGCCGCGCTGCCCGTGGCCCGGTTGTTTGTGCGCAGCGGCACGCTCGTCTACCGTCAGGACCGCGATGCGGAAAAAGTGCCCGTCGCGGCATCCGGTGGTGACGGCGCCATCGCGCTGCCCGTCGTGCTGCTGACCGACAACGGCACGTCTGGTGCCGCCGAAGTGTTTGCGGCCGCACTGCACGGCAACACACGCGCCTCGATCGTCGGCGAGCGCACGCTCGGCCGCGCCGCGCGTCAGAAGTTTGTGCCGCTGCCCGACGGCTCCGGACTGCTGCTCACCTATCAGCGCTATCTGATGCCGGGCGGGGCCGCCATCAGCGCCCGCGGGCTGTCGCCCGATGTCGCCGTCGCCCAGCCGGTCGCCGAATTCGGGGTGGCGCCCCCCACCGGCGATCCGATTCTCGAGAAAGCCCTCGCGGCCGACGCGCCGGCACCGCCCGCATCGCCGGGTGCGTGATATACTCTCGTCTCGTTCGACGTTCCCTCGGAACCGTTTAGGCGCGTAGCTCAGTTGGTTAGAGCGCCTGCTTGACACGCAGGAGGTCGGCAGTTCGAGTCTGCCCGTGCCTACCAGTCTTTTTCGTCCGTCCACCGGCCGTTCACCCATGAGTCAGGTCACCATCACCCTTCCCGACGGCTCTGAGAAGCAGGTCGAGGCCGGCGCGCCCGTGCGCGCCGTGGCTGAACTTATCTCCCCGCGGCTGGCCGACGCCGCACTGGTCGCGTGGGTCGGGGACCGCATGGTCGACCTCACCCATCCGCTGACCGACGATGCCACGGTCCGGTTCGTGACGACCAAGAGCCCCGAAGCCCTCGAGGTATATCGGCACTCGACGGCGCACCTGCTGGCCGCGGCCGTCACCGCGCTCTTTCCCGACGTGCAGTGCGGCATCGGGCCACCGACCGACGAAGGGTTCTTCTACGACTTCGTCGTCAGCCGGCCGTTTGTCCCCGAAGACCTCGCCGCCATCGAAGCCAAGATGCGCGAACTGGCCGAGGGCGACTTCATCTACGAGCGACAGGCGTGGCCGAGGGACGAGGCCATCGCGTTCTTCCGCCAGCGCGGCGAACCGCTCAAGGTGCAGCTCATCGAGGAGAAGACGGCCGGACAGTCGCACGTCTCGTGCTACACCATCCGCGACCGCGAGACCTTCCTTGACTTCTGCGTGGGGCCGCATGTGCCGTCGACCGGCCGGCTCAAGGCCTTCAAGCTGACGGCCACGTCGAATGCCTACTGGAAGGGCGATGCAAAGAACCAGCCGATGCAGCGCATCTACGGCACGGCGTTCTTCACCCAGAAGGAGCTCGACGAGCACCTGGCGCGGATCGAAGAAGCCAAGCGCCGCGACCACCGCAAGCTCGGCAAGGAACTGGGCCTGTTCACCTTCCACCCCTGGGCTCCGGGCTCGACCTTCTGGCTGGCCAAGGGCGCCACGCTCTACAACACGCTGTCCGACTACATGCGCGACGTGCTGTTTCCGGCCGGCTACGTCGAGGTGAAGACGCCCATCGTGTTCAACAAGGCCCTGTGGGAAACCTCGGGCCACTGGACGCACTACCGCGAGAACATGTTCCTCGTCGAATCGCGCGACGGCGAGGAGATGGGGCTCAAGGCCATGAACTGCCCCGGCCACATGCTGGTCTTCGGGGCCGAGAAGCGCAGCTACCGCGACCTGCCGCTGCGCTATCACGAGCAGACGCCGCTCCACCGCAACGAGGCCTCGGGCACGCTGTCGGGGCTCACGCGCGTCCGCCAGTTCTCGCAGGACGATGCGCACTGCTTTGTGGCGGAAGATCAGATTGCCTCGGAGGTCGAGGCCCTGCTGAAGCTGATTCAGCGGGTGTACGGCGATTTCGGGTTGCCCTACTCGGCCAAGCTGTCGACCCGTCCGGCCGACTTCCTGGGTGAAGTGGCCACGTGGGACCACGCCGAGGCGTCGCTCAAAGCCGCGCTCGAACAGGCCGGGCAGGCGTATGTCGTCAACGACGGCGACGGCGCGTTCTACGGGCCGAAGATCGATTTCGACGTCACCGACGCGTT
Organism: Vicinamibacterales bacterium; assembly: GCA_044238535.1. GTDB lineage: Bacteria > Acidobacteriota > Vicinamibacteria > Vicinamibacterales > UBA2999 > VFZN01. The sequence goes on along the minus strand of JBIIDF010000058.1, from coordinate 2,793 downwards.
GGGCCGCAAGTGGCAGTGCGCCACCATCCAGCTCGACTATCAGCTGCCGCAGCGCTTCGACCTCACCTACGTCGGGGCCGACAACGCCGAGCACCGGCCGGTGGTCATTCACCGGGCGATTTTCGGCAGCTTCGAGCGGTTCATGGCCATTCTCATCGAGCACTTCGCCGGGGCGTTTCCGCTGTGGCTGGCGCCGCTGCAGGCGGTGGTGCTACCGATCGCCGACCGGCATCTCGAGTATGCCCGCGAGGTGCAGGCCAGCCTGGCCGCCGCAGGGCTGCGGGCGACGGTGGACGACCGACAGGAAAAGGTGAATCTGAAGATCCGCGAGGCCCAGCTGCAGAAGGTGCCCTACATGCTCGTCGTCGGCGACCGCGAGGCGGCTGACGGGGCAGTGGCGGTGCGGAGCCGGGCCCAGGGCGACCTGGGGGCACGGCCCGTGGCCGCGTTTGTGCACGAAGCGCTTGCCGAGGTTGCCCGGAAGCAGGTATCCTAAGCGTCTTTGTCATTGGAGGACCACTATCGCCTTCGACCGTAACCGCCCGGGACGCCGGGATGACCGCCTGCGTATCAACGAGCGTATCCGTGTTCGTGAAATCCGCGTGATTGACGACACGGGGCAACAGCTCGGCATCATGCCCCCGCCTCAGGCGCTGGCCATCGCCAGGCAGAAGGGGCTCGACCTGGTCGAGATTTCGCCGACGGCCATGCCTCCGGTCTGCCGGATCATGGACTATGGCAAGTATCAGTATCAGGAGCAGAAGCGGTCTCGCGAGGCCAAGAAGCATCAGAAGGTGATCGAGGTCAAGGAGATCAAGTTCCGTCCCAAAGTGGACGAGCACGACTATCAGTTCAAGAAGAAGCACATCGAGCGCTTCCTGGCTGAAGGCGACAAGGTCAAGGCCACGATTTTCTTCCGGGGACGCGAAATGGCGCATCCGGAGATCGGCCATCGGATCCTGATGCGGTTGCTCGAGGAACTGGCCGAGGTGGCCACGCCCGAGACGATGCCCCGTCAGGAAGGCAACCAGATGCACACCATCCTCACGGGCAAGCGTGGGGCGGCCCCGCGCAAGACCATGGCACGGGCCGAGGACGAGGCACCAGAGGGAGACGAACAGGAATCATGAAGCTCAAGACTCATCGCGGCGCCGCCAAGCGCTTCAAGAAGACCGGCACCGGCAAGATCACCCGGGCGTCGGCGTTCAAACGCCACATCCTCACGAGCAAGGCCAGCAAGCGCAAGCGCCACATGCGCGGCACCGTCGTGGTGTCCGACGCGGACGCGCCCAAGCTGCACCGGATGCTGCCCTACTAACGCCATTCGGGGTGCCTCGCCTGGCGAGGCACCACCGGTTGTCGGCACGCTGCAGCCCGCAGTCTGGGGCATTTCTGCTGCAGCACCCTGTGCCGACCCGCTCCCCCGGGAGCGGACCCAAGTGCCGTGAGACACGGCCCCCCAGTCACTGCGAACAGGAGCAGACATGCCGCGCGTCAAGCGTGGAGTAGTTCGTCGTCAGAAGCGCAAGAAGCTCAGCAAACTGACGAAGGGCTACTTCCAGAATAAGAGCAAGCTCTACAAATTCATGCGGGAAGCCGCCGAAAAGGCGGGCGTCTATGCGTACGTTGGACGCAAGCGCAAGAAGCGCGATTACCGCAGCCTGTGGGTGGTCCGCATCAATGCGGCCGTGCGTGAGCACGGACTCACCTACAGCGTGTTCATGAACGGCCTGAAGACGGCCGGCATCGAACTCGACCGCAAGAGCCTGGCCGAACTGGCCGCCCGCGAGCCCGCGTCGTTCGCGGCGCTGGTGCAGCAGGTCAAGGCGAAGGCCGCCTGAGACCCCGCGCCGGCGACAGCGTTCGTCCGGCCGTCGGTCCTCACGACTGTGACAGGGCCTCGCGCCACCCGCGCGAGGCCCTTTCTGTATCATCAAGCCGATGCATATCGACCCTTCCATTGGTCCCGACCGCGCCCGTGCGGTCTTCGACGAGGAACTGCAGCGCGTCACCTCCGAGACCGCCCTGCGCGACCTGCGGCATCGCTGGCTCGCACGCAGCGGCAGCTGGGTCGCCGGGTTCATGGACCGGCTGGCCGCCGCCGCCCCGGCCGAGAAGAAGGCGCTGGGCCGCGGGGCCAACGACCTGAAGCGTCATGTCGAACAGGCCCTCGGCGACCGCGAAGCGGCGCTCGCCGCGACGAAGCGACCCGACGGTGCCGTCGACATCACCCTGCCCGGCCGGCAGCCGTCCCTGGGCTTCCGCCACCCGCTGAGCCTCATCCGCGAACAGATCGGCGACATCTTCAGCCGACTGGGCTATCAGGTGCTCGAGGGCGGCGAAATCGAAGACGACTACCACAACTTCGAAGCCCTCAACATGCCCGAGGAGCATCCCGCGCGCGACATGCAGGACACGCTCTACCTCGCGACGCCGGTCCCGCCCCCGGATATGCCGCCGCCCACTCGCGGCCGGGCGCCGCGCACGCCGCAGCCTCTGACGCTGCTGCGCACGCACACCTCGGCCATGCAGATTCGCCAGATGGAACGCCACGATCCGCCCGTGCGCCTCGTCGCCATCGGCCCCGTGTATCGTCGCGACAACCTCGACCTCACGCACACTCCGATGTTTCATCAGGTGGAAGGCCTCGTCGTGGGCCGCGGCATCACGCTGGCCGACCTGAAGGGCACCCTCACCTCGATGGCCACGGCCCTCTTCGGGGAGGGACAGGACGTGCGCTTCCGCCCCAGCTTCTTCCCTTACACGGAGCCCAGCGCCGAGGTCGACATCCGC
>JBIIDF010000057.1:0-11940 GCA_044238535.1 Vicinamibacterales bacterium | reverse complement strand
GTACCCTCATCATCGGCGGCCTCGGCGGACTGGCGCTCACGCTGGTGGCGCTGATGTGGCCGGCCGTCGTGGCCGTGCCCCTTGGACTGTTTTCGGCCTGGCTGGGCACCGCGTGGCTGGCCCGCGGCTGGCGGCTTCGGCGCGAGGGACGGCGGCAGGGACCGAGCGGCGGCGTCTGATATACTCAGGGTTTCGATTGCCCGCCGGTAAGCGGACCAGTGCCCTCGGAATTCGCCGGGGCCGTCCCGGATCCGGCAGTGAGGAACTCGCGATGAAGCCCGGCATCCACCCCGAATACCACGACGTGACGGTCCACTGCGCGTGTGGCGCATCGTGGCAGACCCGCTGCACCAAGCCTGAGGTTCGCCTCGATATCTGCTCGAGCTGCCACCCGTTCTTCACGGGTCGCCAGAAGCTCATCGATACCGAAGGCCGCGTCGACCGCTTCACCAAGAAGTTTGGTGCGCAGACCGTCGAGGCCCGCAAGGCGGCCGATAAGCAGGCCAAGGCCAAGAAGACCGCCTCCAAGGCGAACTGACCCCGGCAGGCCCCTCCCCGGGGCCGCTTGCACCCTCAGCCATCGGCTGGGGTGTCATCCTTCGGCGCGGTCGGTGGACCCGAGCAAATCGGTACCCGATCGCGCCTGCAACTTCCGCTCAATTCGGTGCAGCCGGTGCTGCGCCGCATCCCGCCCCTCGTCCCTGGCTTCACTGAGCAGTGCATGCACATGCTGCCGTGCCGCCCAGAGATTGCCGTCTCTGTGCTCGTGGAAGATGGCCAGGGCCTCGCGCGCCTCACGCCGCAGCGCGGTGGGGGCACCGCGTAGCGTCGCCAGGGTTGACCAGACCGCTGCCGCGTCAGACGTGCGCCCCTGGCGCCGCCGGAGCAGCGCCTGCCGCCGCAACACGTCGGCGAGCGTCGACGGGTCGCGGCCGACCCGCTGCAATTGCTGGACGCTCGCGCTATACGCCGCATCGGCCTCAGGCCACTGCCCGGCACGCTCGTAGACGCGGGCCAGCCCGAGGGCTTCGTAGGCATCGCGTGTTGACGCGGGTCCCCTCGCGATGCGCTGCAGCGTGGCAGACAGCACCAGCACCAGCGAGACCAGGTCGAGGCGGTTGTGCTCGAGCACCGGTGCCAACGGCGCCGCCTCCCCGTCGCGTACGAACTGAAAGTATCGGCCGGGGATTTCCGCCCCGGGCACATCGCCCACGCGTGCGACGCCAGCCAGGCGCTGCTCGAGCGTGCCCAGCGAGCAGCTGCCCTCGACCGGCCCATAGGCCGAGCCCTGGAGCCTCCACAGCCGCCGGGCCGGGTGCAGCATGTCGGTATGCCACACACCCGCGAGCGGACTGGCCGTGCGGTGAAACTGATAGCGCGTATCGATGAGCGGCACGTCGAACGACTTGCCGTTAAAGGTGACCAGCGTGCCGCGGCCCTTCGACCACTCGGCGAACAGCGCCAGCAGCGCACGCTCGTGCTCGAAGCCCGGCAGGAGCCACTGCTCGACCGTGACCCCGCCTGCCGACAGGTGCGCACACCCGATGAGGAAGGCCTGCGTCCCCGCACCACCGGCAAGCCCCGTCGTTTCCAGGTCGAGCAGCCACAGGTCGTCAAGGGCCGGCCTGCGGGCGTCGGGCGCCTCTGCCCCGGACGGCCACGCCCGGGTCAACACCTCGAACGCGTCCGTGGCCTCGAGCACCTGGGCGACCGCCTCGCCCAGCCGCACGTGACCATAGCGCGCGTCGGCGGGATAGTGACGCGTCACACGGATGGCTGTTCCCGCGGTGTGCTGCTCGACGCGGCCGCCCAGCACACATGCGGACTCATCGGGTACCACACGCCCTGCGACGGCATGAGCGGCACGCTCCGCCAGTGCTCCGGCCCCGGCGGGGCCGCCAGTGCCGACACCCGCCACGATGCCGCGGAGTCGATCGGCGAGGGACGACATGGTTAGAACGGCACCTCGTCGGGTGCCGGCGTCGGGGCATCGGCTCCGAGTACCGCCAGCAACTGCAGGGCCATGCGCTTGCCGTGCGGCCCGATCTCGCCGATGGGGCCTACACAGGTCGGGCAGCCCTGCTCGCATCCGCAGCCCTCGATGAGGGCGCGCGTACGCGTGAGCAGCTCGGCGTGCATCCCGTACAGCGGTGCGCTGAAACCGATCCCTCCGGGATAGGCATCGTAGAGAAACACGCGCGGGGTGTCGTGCAGGGCCGCTGGTCCGGTGGACACCGGAAGCGTCGATGCCCCCGCGCCCAGTGCAGCCACCTCGTCATCGCCCGCATTCACCGAGAGGCCAAGGTCGCGCTGGTCGCACATCAGCAGCAACTGCGCCACATTCCGCATGGCATACGCCATGCCCCGCACACCGTCGCGCCGGTCATCAGGGGTGCCGGGCAGTGCGGCCATCACGGCCGCCGGCACCTCGAGCCAGTAGGCGGTGGTGTGCATCTGCTGCTCGGGCAGATCCAGTTCGCCTGATCCGACATTCTCGTTCGTATAGAACTTGATCTTCTTGAACCCGACGACCCGCGACACCACGTGCACCTCGCCGTGATGCGCGACCGCCTCGGCATCGCACGCAAATGAATCGAGAATCGTGACCTTTGAATAGTCGATGGCGTCGGTGTAGTAGTCGCAGTCGACCGCACGCACATACGCCTTGCGCCCCTCGAAGTCGAGCCGATCCACCTGGAAGAGCTTTCCCTCGACCATGTAAATCGCCTTCGGATGCAGCATCGTCAGGGCGCTGGTGAAGTCGGTTTCGGCAATGATGCGGGGCTCGCCCGTGCAGTCGACGACTACGAAATTGTCGGACGACACCGATCGCAGGCTCACGGCATCCGCCGGATACGACTCGCTTGTCCAGTGCCACTGCGCATCGGCTGACGCCTCGTCCGTGTCGTCACCGGAGCGATGCACGAGGCCGGCTTCCTGCAGCACGCCCAGCACTTCCTGCACGTCCACGCGGCCAAACGACTCGTTCCCGCGGAAGGGCAACTCGAACGCCGCGCACTTGACGTGATTCACAAGGATGTTCAGATTGTCGGGATTGACCAGGGCGTGCTCGGCACTGGCATCAAAAAAATAGGACGGATGCCGCACCACGAACTGATCGACTGGCGCACTGCTGGCAACCATCACTGCCGCCGACCGTGCGGCACGGCGACCCGCGCGGCCGGCGCGCTGCCAGGTGGCGGCAATGGTGCCCGGATACCCGGCCATGACCGACACGTCGAGCGCACCAATGTCGATACCGAGCTCGAGGGCGCTGGTCGAGACGACACCGCGCACCTGCCCTTCGCGCAGCCCTTTCTCGATCTCGCGCCGCCTGAGTGGAAGATAGCCACCGCGATAGCCGCGAATCTTCTCGGGCATCCCGGGCAAATCGTCGAAATCGTCCTTCAGATACGTCGTGAGAATTTCAGTGGCCAGTCGACTCTGCGCAAAGACAATCACCTGCAGCTGCCGTCGCAGGAACTCGCCCGCCACACGCCGCGCCTCGGCCAGATACGATCGCCTGATGCCGAGCTCGCGGTTCACCACGGGAGGATTCACGAACACGAAGAACTTCTCGCCGCGGGGCGCGCCGCTCTCACTCACCAGTGAGAACGGCTGCTCGGCCAGCCGTTCGGCGAGACCGTCAGGATTGGCGATCGTCGCCGACGAACAGATGATTTGCGGTGCCGACCCATAGTGCCGGCACACGCGCTGCAGGCGGCGGAGCACATTGGCCAGATGGCTGCCGAACACGCCCCGATACGCATGCAGCTCGTCGATGACGATGAAGCGGAGATTCTCGAAAAGCTTGGCCCACTTCGGATGGTGCGGCAGCACGCCCGAGTGCAGCATGTCGGGGTTGCTCAGCACGATATGGGCGCGCGACCGGATGGCCCGGCGCGCATCCTGCGGCGTGTCGCCGTCATACGTATGCACGCCAATCTCATCGTCGCCGGTGGCGCCGAGGGCGGCGGTGAGCTCGTGCAGCTCGGCCATCTGATCCTGGGCGAGTGCCTTGGTCGGAAACAGATACAGCGCGCGCGTCGACGCGTCCTTGAGGATGGCGTCGAGCACGGGCAGGTTGTAGCAGAGCGTCTTGCCCGAGGCGGTGGGCGTGGTGACGACGATGTTGCGGCCGGCGGCGACGTGGGCGTAGGCCTCGGCCTGATGGGAATAGAGCTCGGTGGCGCCGCGGCGGCGCAGGGCCTCGACGAGGCGTGGGGTCAGCCCGTCGGGATACGGCGCATACCTGGCGGGAATGGCCGGCAGGCACCGCACGGCGGTCACGACGGCGTCGGGCGTGTCGGGCCGGTCGAGGGCCTCGCCGGGCGCGAGCACCTGCAGGGCCCCCTGCAGGGCCACTTCCTTCTTCTCGCGGGTACGCAGCCCCGAGGGGGCCGCGAAATCGTGTGTCGCCATGAGCGGTTCCGTGAGTCGATGCTACACGAAAACCGGGCGAAAGTGCCGCGCGGTTGCCTCAGTACTCCCGGGCAAAGTCAACGCGGTGCTGCAGCGGCTGCCCGGCGCGGAAGCGGCGGTAGTTGTCGGCAAACACCCCGACGATGTCGCGCGGGAAGCTCGGGGCTGAGGTGTGGCCCGTGATGAACGTATTGGGCGTGGTCCAGAAGGGACTGGTCGGCGGCAGGGGTTCTTCCGAGAAGACGTCGAGCACCGCCCCACCCAGCCGTTGCTGCTGCAGGGCCTCAGCCAGCGCCGCCTCGTCGACCGTGCGGCCGCGCCCCACGTTAATCACCACCGCATGCGGCGGCAGTGCCCCGAGCATCTCGGCATCGACCAGGGCACGCGTCTCGCTGGTGTTGGGCACCGTGATCACGAGGTAATCGACCGCGCGCGCAAACGCCATCCGGTCTGCGCCATGGAAGTACTGATCGACATGGGCGCAGTCGCGACTGCTGCGCGTGTAGCCGTGCACGCGCATCCCGAAGTGCCGCGCCGTTCCCGCGAGGTGTGCCCCGATCGAGCCAACGCCCACCAGACCCAGCGTGCGGCCGCGCAGCGTGCCCGGCAGCGTCGTGTCCCACCGGCACTCGCGTTGCGCTTCGAGACGCGAGAGCATCTGTCGCTCGAACAGCAGCAGGTAGCCGAACACAAACTCGGACATCAGCGGGCCGAACACGCCGCGGATATTCGTCAGCACATAGTCTCGACGCAACGACGGATCGAGCATCGGTTCCACGCCGGCCCACGTCAGCTGCGTCCACACGAGCTGTGGCAGGTGCGGAAGCGCCGCCTTCACGCGCGTCGGATCGCCCAGGAGGATGCTGCTGTGCCCGCCGCGCGCGAGCCCATCGGCCACGTCGGCCGACGCGACCACCTGCAGCTCGGGCAGCGTGGCCTCGGCAATGAGGCGGAGGTATTCGTCTGGCTGTGGTGTCAGCACCAGCACATGAGGCATGTGTGATTCCCGCTGTTGGCCCTGCCCGTGTGCCTGCCCTCGACCCGCCGCGCTCAGCCGCGCGTCGGCTGCAGCGTCGTGCTGAAGACCCGCGTGCCCGCGACGTTGATCAGTGACACGGTCAGCGATTGATCACCAGGCGCCGCTTCCAGCAGGCCGAAGAACTGCAGGCCCTCACTCGGTGGACGGTTGGGCGCCAGGTCCTTCGGCACACCGCTGAAGCGAACCTCTGGACCGAACGTCGCATCGAGGGGCACCGGCGCGAACGTGCCGGCATGCGCCGGCCCGGCCACAAACTCCCAGAAGGCATCAAAGCGCAGGCCTCCGGTGCGCGCCGAGTCGTAGTGGTGCGCCGCGCAGTAGTGCACGTCAGCGGTGACCCACACCACGTTCTTCACCCCGCGCGCCTGCAGCGTCTGCAGCAGGCCCGCGAGTTCGAGCTCGCGCCCGCGCGGCGCTCCTCCTTCACCATTGGCCACCGCTTCGTGAAAGCCTGGCTGGTGCCCCACCACCAGGCCTAGCGGCATGTCGGCAGCAATCACTTTCCATGTGGCCGTCGAGGCCGCCAGGGCATCGGCCAGCCAGCGCAGCTGCGCCGACCCGAGGAACGCGGTCTCGGCGCTCTCGATCGTCTGCAGGTTGTCGCTGTTCGGTCCGCGATAGCTGCGCATGTCGAGGGCAAAGATATCGACCAGTGGTCCATAGGGAATGCGGCGATAGATGCGCGCCTCGCCGCGCACGGGCAACGTCAGCGGGTAATGCTCGAGAAAGGCCTGCCTCGCCCGCGCCGCGAGCACCGACACCTGCTTTTCGACATACGGTGCCCACTCACCCAGCACCTGCGAGGGATACCAGTTGTCGCGCACCTCGTGGTCGTCCCACATCGCGACCTGTGCCACCTCGGACGAGAAGCGCCGGTAGTGGTCGTCGAGTCGGTTGTAGAGGTGGTTACCGCGGAACTCGTCGAGGGTCTCGGCCACTTTGGTCTTCGACGGCGTCATCACATTGCGCCACACGGTGCCATCGTCGAGCGTGACCGTCTCGCGGAGTGGCTGGTCGGCATACACGGTGTCGCCGACGTTGAGGAACAGGTCGGGATCGGTCGCGCGCATCGTGTCGTAGAGCCGCATGCCGCCGCGAGCCGTATCGATGCCCCAGCCCTGTCCCACCGTGTCTGCCGTCCACGCGATGCGCACCGGGCGACCCGGGCCGGGGGCCGTGCGCAGACGTCCCGCCGACACCTCACTCACGATGCGAGGGTCGTTGGGATCTTCGAAGCGGACGCGATAGAAGATCGTCTGCCCCTGCGGAAGGTCGGTCAGCAGCACGCGCGCGGTGAGCCCGGTCTCTGGGGCGGCGAGTGGCCCGCGCACCCGGCGCGCGTTGATGAAGGCATCGGACGTAGCCCAGTCAACCGTCATGCGGGCCGGACGATCGACGTGGGCCCAGACGACGGCGCGGCCGCCGGAGGGGTCGCCGGCCGCTGTGCCGTAGTCGACCATCGGACGTGCCGCGTTGGATCGCACGACAGCCGGTGCCTGCCCGAAGGCCAGGCGCGGCAGGCTGGTCACCGTGACCAGCCCACCGACCGTGCGTGTCAGAAACGTCCGTCGTCGCATGTGGCGTGACAGCGGGTGTGCGGCAGCTGCTAGAAGCTGTACTTCACCGCGAGCTGAATGATGCGGCCATCTTCCGATGTGGTGATCTGACCGAAGTTGGCCGCGCCGAACGTGCCCACCGGCTGCCCGAAGCGCGGCTGGTTGAGCAGGTTGAAGGCCTCGACGCGCAGCTGCAGCCGCTGGCGCGACGTGACCTGGAAGTTCTTGAAGAGCGACAGGTCCGTGCGCTGGAACCCGGGGCCCCGCACCGTGTTGCGACCCGCATTACCCGGCCGCTCCCCCGTCTGCGCCAGCGTCAGCGCCTGGAAACAGGCCGTATTGAAGTACTGCTGCGTCGTCTTCGGCCCATCATTCGGATCGCAGCCCGCGATGATGTCCGGGCGCGACGTCATGTAGCGGATGTCGAGCACCGAGCCCTGCGTAACCGAGAACGGGAAGCCTGTCTGCGCCTGATAGATGCCGTTCATTTGCCATCCGCCCGCCAGCAGGCGAAGCGCGAGCGGTTTGTCCTCGAGGCGAGGCAATTCGTAGCCGAAACTCAGCACGAACCGGTGACGCGCATCGAAGAGGGCCGGCCCCTTCTCGAACGAGAGCGCGCGGTTGATGCTGGCCTCATCGCCCTGCACCACCGGCAGCACCGGACGTGCCTCGCCGCCGATGTTCAGGCCGGACACATGGTCGCGCGCGTTCCCCAGCGTGTACGACATCAGGAAGTTCAGCCCCTTCGTGGGCAGCAGGCGCAGGCTTCCCTGGAACGAGTCGTACCACGACTGCGCCACGGAGAACGTCGGACGCACCAGCGCGAACGCCGGAAGGGTGCGGGCGCCGCGTGTGGTCTGTCCTGGCGTAAAGACCCCGGGGTTCACTTCCATGAAGATCGGCAGGTTGAAGCCGCGCGACCCCACGTACGCCACTTCGGCTCCGAGGCTGCCGACGAGCTGCCGCTGAATGCCCACGTTGTAGTGGTAGGCGTAGGGCGACTCGAACTGGTCACCCCAGCCAATGACCGTCAGCGCCGCAGGGAACGGGTTCGGACCGGAGCCGCCTGCCGCGGCCAGCGGGTTGGCGATGCTGATCGGCGTCGGCGTGTTCAGCTCGACCAGGGGAGTGAACGGTGGCGACAGCACGCCGCTCTGGAAGAAGTCGCCCTGGCCGGCAAGCGCGTCATAGAACACACCAAACGCCGTGCGGACGCTGGTCTTGCCGTCGCCGAACGGATCCCACGCCAGCGAAAAGCGCGGGGCGAAATTGTTCTTGTCGGTCGGCACAATGCCACGCGGCACGCCGGCATCACCGGCATACACGAGGCCGCGAGGCGCATTCGGGTAGACCGTCGACTGCTGCCCGGTGCGGAAGCCACTAATCGCGTCGTTCTTGTCGATGAACGGCATCGGCAGCTCGTAGCGCACCCCGAAGTTCAGCGTCAGCTGCGGCGTCACGCGATACTCATCCTGCACATAGCCGGCGAACAGCCAGCCGTATCCGTCCTGGATGGCCTGCGTCGTCGTGGCGCGGGCCTGGGCCGGAAGCCCGAGCAGGAAATCGGCCATGGCATTCCCGGTGATGCCACCGCTGAAGGTGAGGTCGCCGTTGGGGCGGTTGATGAACGCAATGTTCATGGCCTCGCGGCGCACATCGAATCCGAACTTGAGCGAGTGCTGCCCCTTGATCCAGGTGAGGTCGTCCGCGATCTGCCACACGTGGTTGACGCGCTGCACAAACGGCTGCTGCGGGTCACCGAGCGCCGAGACGCCACCCCCAAAGAAGCCCTGCACCGCGATCGACGGCAGGCCGGCGGCCAGCGGGTTGGTGTTGGCAAAGCCGATGCCGTAGTCGCTCGGTTTGAGGCCGCTCGTCACGGCCGGATTCGCATCGATGCGGTTGACCGAGGCACGGAGCTGATTGACCACGCTCGAGCCGAGGACGAGGTTGTGCGACACCATCGCATCCTGCAGCGTGGCCATCGCCGTCTGATCGACGGCGGCAATGACGCGGGGCGTCAGGCGCTCGGTGCCACTGCGCATGTAGCGGAACATCATCGACTGGCTCTGGTTGATCTGCAGGTCGACGCGGGTACCGAACATGTCACGGTTGTCGGTGACGCTGGGCGAGATGATGTAGCGGTTGCCCGGAGAATTCGGCAGCGGCACAAAGTCCGTGAGCAGCTTCAGCGCGGCCGGCGACAGGCGACCGGTCGGAATGATATTGCCCGGGAACGGCTGCCCCGTCAGCGGATCTCGAACGGCCGCAAAGGCACTGAAGTCGCCCGCGCGCTGCGCCGCCGTCGGCACGATGACGTTGTTGGTGATGCCGCTGACATTGCGGAACCCTTCGTAGTAGCCGAAGCCGAACACGCGGTTCTTCGCGATGGGGCCGCCGACCGCTCCGCCAAACTGGTTCTGCTTCAGCTCGGGCTTGGCCTGGTTCTGCGGGGCAAAGTAATTGCGGGCCTGCAGGCTGTCGTCGCGATTGAATTCCCACAGCGACCCGGAGAGCGTGTTGCTGCCCGACTTGGTCACCAGGTTGACGACCGAACCGGCGTTCCGGCCATATTCCGCGCCGAAGGCGTGCGTCAGGATCTTGAATTCCTCAATGGCATCCGGGGGAGGACGCAGCACGAACCCGGTATTGAAGGTGTCGTTGTTCGATGCGCCATCCATCAGGAAGTTGTTCGACTGGTTGCGCATGCCGTTGACGTTGAAGCCGCCGGTGGCGTTGCCGAAGCCACCAGGCGTCGCGTCACCAGCCTGACCGCCGAGGGCGCCTGGTGGCGCCACCACACCGGGAATCAGGGTACCGAGCTGGGTGAAGTTGCGGCCGTTGAGCGGCAGGTCGACGACTTTCTGTTCGTCGATGACGATCCCGCGCGTGGCGTTGGCCGATTCCACCAGCGTGGCCTGTGCCACGACGGTCACGGTTTCACTGAGCTGTCCCACTTCCAGCTCGAAGACCGCGCGCGCGGTTTCCGTGACGGTCACTCGTACGCCTTCACGCCGCGAACTGCGGAAGCCCTCAAGCGACGCCTTCACGTTGTAATCACCGGGCTGCATCAGCGGCAGCGTGTAGCCGCCGTCGGTACCCGTCACCGCGGTACGCACCGCGCCAGTGGCGATGTTGGTGGCCTCAATCGTGACCCCGGGCATGGCGCCACCCGAGGCATCGGTCACCTGGCCACTGATCTGGCCGGTGGCCTGAGCCCACGCAAGATGCGGCACCAGCACCAGCGCCAGCAGCCACAGCAGTCGTTTCCGGAACATGCCTGTCATCACTCGTCCTCCTGAATCGGGGCCGCACGCCCCGTCATCGTCCTGCGCGTGATTCGCGTCGTCCGTCCGTCGTTACAGCGCGGCCACAATGGCCGCCGTCATCTCGCGTGTGGTCGCGGTGCCTCCGAGGTCGGGGGTGCGCACCTGACCATCGCCCAACACCTGGGACGCGGCCGCGACGACGCGATCATGCAGGTCGCGGTAGCCCAGATGGTCGAGCATGAGCGCCCCGGCCCAAATCGCGCCGATCGGGTTGGCGATGCCGCGTCCGGCGATGTCCGGGGCGGACCCGTGAATCGGCTCGAACATCGACGGATGCTGGCGTGTCGGGTTGAGATTGGCTCCCGGTGCCACGCCCAGACTACCCGACACGGCTGCACCGAGGTCGGTCAGGATGTCGCCGAACAGGTTCGAGGCCACCATCACATCCAGCGTCTGCGGGTGCGTGACCATGCGCGCCGCCAGCGCGTCGACATGATACTTCCGGCACGTGACGTCGGGGTAATCAGGCGCCACGGCGTCAACCACCTCGTCCCAGAGCACCATCGAGTGCTGCAGGGCATTCGACTTGGTGGCGCTGGCCAGCAGTCGCCGCGGCCGCCCCTGCGCCACCGCGAAGGCATAGCGGACGACGCGCTCGATGCCCATGCGGGTGAAGACGCCGGTCTGCTGCGCCACCTCGTGCGGTGTGCCGCGATGCACGCGTCCGCCCACCCCCGCGTACTCGCCCTCGCTGTTTTCGCGGATGCACACCATGTCGATGTCGGCCGCCGTGCGTCCGGCCAGGGGACCAGCCACGCCGGGCATGAGCCGCATGGGCCTCAGGTTCACAAACTGCTCGAACCGCTGGCGAATCGGCAGAATCAGTTCCCACACCGACACATGGTCCGGCACCGACGGATGTCCGATGGCCCCCAGATAAATGGCATCCGACGCCCGCAGCTGCTCGAGCGCATCGGAGGCCATCATGCGGCCCGTCTCGCGGTAATAGTCGCACCCCCAGGGATGCTCGGTCGTGACCAGCTGCACACCCGCCGGGCGGGTGACCGCCTCGAGCACATGCAGTGCGGCCGGCGTCACTTCACACCCGATCCCGTCTCCGGGAATCACGGCAATCTGCACGGTGGCCATCGGTCACATCCCCTTCGGGGTAAACCGGCCGTCAGCGGCCAGCCAGCCGCCATCGGCGAAGATCACGGTGCCGGTGATGTAGCTGGCGGCCTCGGAGAGCAGGAACACCGCCGGTCCAGCCATCTCACCCGGCTGCGCCCAGCGGTTCATCGGATTCTTCGCCGCGTAGGCGTTGTACCAGTCGGGATCCTTCTTGATGCCGGCCGTCAGCGGCGTTTCCACCACGCCGGGGCCCACGACGTTCACGCGAACGCCATGCTTTGCCCATTCCGTGGCGGCCGTTTTCGCGAGCTGGATGATGCCGGCCTTGGTCATCGCGTACACCGACTGACCAGGCTCGGTCGACATGGCACGAATCGATGAGAAGAGCACGATGCTGCCGTGCCCCTGTCCGGTCATGATCTGTCCGGCCGCCTGGAGGGCCACAAAGTTCGCGCGCAGGTTCAGCCCCACGACCTTGTCGAACTCGGGCATCGAGTACTGCAGCAGCGGCTTGCGCACATTC